>CANRCS010000016.1 GCA_947629195.1 uncultured Bacilli bacterium
AGTTATGGTAATTTATAGTTGTAGACACAACCGAGTGTTTTTTATTTTGGTTAAATAAGAGGTGTGAAATGAAAAAAATAATCAAATTTTTTAAAGGGGTTAAAAAAGAAATATCTCGTGTAAGATGGCCTAACAAGAAAGAAATGATAAAATATTCTGTTGCTACAATAACATTTATATTATTTTTTGCAGTATTTTTCTACGCATTTGATGCTATAGTAGCCGTACTTATCGAATTATTTAAATAGTAAAGGAGTTTAATTATGGATAAACAATGGTATGTAGTTAATACTTACTCAGGTCATGAAAACAAGGTAAAAGAAAAACTTGATATGCGTATCAATTCAATGGATATGCAACAACATATATTTAGAGTTGTTGTCCCAGAACAAAAAGAAGTAGAAATTAAAGATGGAGTTAAGAAAGAAAAGGTTAAAAAACTTTTCCCAGGATATGTTTTAATTGAAATGGACATGACAGATGAAGCATGGTACATAGTAAGAAATACACCTGGCGTTACAGGATTTATTGGTTCATCTGGAAAAGGAGCTAAACCAACTCCATTAATGCCACATGAAGTAGATAAAGTACTTAATAGTATGGGATTATCAAGAATCGAAATTGGTAACGAATTACAAAAAGGAGACCAAGTTAAAATACTTGATGGACCATTTAAGTCAATGTATGGTAAGGTTGAGTCAATTGACTTAGAAAATCAATCATTAACAGTATTAATAGATTTATTTGGACAAGAAACACCGGTAGATGTTAATCTAGTTCAAATAGAAAAAGCATAATAAATAAGAACACAAAAAAATAAGGTTTGTGTTCTTATTTATTATATTTAAAAGTTAACTAATTATTTTTAAATATATTGTTAATTGCATCATATTATGATAAAATGGTGCATATAAAAGGAGGACGATGCAATTTGAGACAATTTAATTTAATAGAAGAATATAATAGCATTATATCTAATTCTAATATTATTAGATTGATAAGTAAAATTCACGAATATAAAGGTAAACAATCATATTTATTAGATACTAAAAAAAATATTTTAAATACCTTATTAAAAGTTGCTAAAGTTCAAAGTATTTCTTCATCAAATAAAATTGAAGGAATCTATACTACTGATAAAAGAATTAATGAAATAGTAAATCAAAAGTTGGAACCAAAAAACAGAAATGAAGAAGAAATCGCAGGTTATAGAGATGTATTATCTTTAATACATGAAAATTATAATTTTATTGATATAAATAAAAATACAATTTTACAATTACACAGAGATTTATATAAATATACAGGTTATAGCTATGGTGGAAAATTTAAAAATTCACAAAATTATATAGAAGAAACAAATGAAAAAGGAGAAAAGAAAATAAGATTTACCCCACTATCTGCTGTAGAAACGCCAATTGCTATTGAAAACTTATGTAAAAATTATAATGAATTAGTTAATAATGAGTCATGTGATTTACTAGTTTTAATTCCAATATTTATTTTAGATTTTGTATCGATTCATCCGTTTAATGATGGTAACGGAAGAATGAGTAGATTATTAACTTTATTATTACTATATAAAGCTGATTATATGGTTGGTAAATATATAAGCATAGAAAAAATAATTGAAGATACAAAAGATAGTTATTATGATACTTTAGAAAAGAGTTCAACGAATTGGCATAGCAATAAAAATGACTACTCATATTTTGTAGAATATTATTTAGGAATAATATTAAGTGCATATAAAGAATTTGATTCAAGAATGAATATATTTAAGAATAAAAAAATAACAGCTTATGATAGATTAATAAATATATTTAAAGAAAATATTATTCCAATTGATAAATCATTTATAATGAATAAATCTCCTGATTTAAGTGAAACTACAATTGAAAGAAATTTAAATAAATTACTTAAAGAAGACAAAATCATTAAAATTTCTGGTGGAAGATATACAAAATATAAATGGAAAAATTAACAAATATAATATTATTTTGATATTTTGCAAAAAAAGATAGAAAAAACTAAAATTCAATTACAATCTTTCTTTATTCAAAAATATATGATATATTATATGTGAGAATAAGGAGTGAGTACTAGTATGAAAAAATATTTTAACAATAATAAAAATATTATACCAATAATTATTTTAATTGTATCAATATTAATGATTATTATTCCTATAATATATTCTAAAACAGCAATTGTCTCAAAAGAAAAAGAAGTTGAAGAAAAATCTTCAAAATATATAACAATGACAGGTGATACAAATATTTCGGATGATTTATTAAATAAAAAAATTAAAATCAATCTTGATGGTTCTACAATTCAAATAGTATCTGAAGATTCTAATTCAAATATATATGCTATATATTATGGTAAAAACAATAATAATTTATTAATATATATGAAAAGAGATTCATATATAAATGAAGATTTAAATTCCTATGAAATGTATCTTACATTATATGGAACACTAAAAAAAGTAGATAATAATTTTAAAAATAATATTATAAATAATATTAATGGAGAAAATTCTACAAATGCTTATGGAAATATATATAATAATATTAAAGAATGGGAAGATATTGAAAATATAGATAATATAGAGATAAATTATTATTTTGATGCAGTTGATGAGAATTATTATTTAAATTCCAATAATATACATGACCAAGATAATTATATTAAAAGTATGAATTATGTAATATATTTCACACCATATGGAATATGTGGGATATTTGTAAGTTTGTTATTGTTTTGTATTATAAATAAAGAAAATTATAAAATTACAAAAGCTTTATTATATGTTTCATTACTTCCATATATATTTATTCTTATATCTAGTATATACAGTATATTTAATGGTTTTTGTTTTATTTTTTCTTGTACTTATGGTTTTGAAGCGTTTCTTAACACCTTTTTCCTATTAATTATTCTAATGTGTATAGTACCAATAATACCAATTTGTATAGCATGTCAATTTATATGCATTTTAAATATTAGAAAAAATAAAAAAGGAATACCAAAAAAATCTAAAAAAGCAAGAAAAAAATAAAAGAGTTTTATCAAATATAATTATAATTTGTAGATTAATTATTGAACAACCCTTTTGCACTAAAATAAAGCTAATAAAAATAACAGTAAAATTAGTGTAAAACATCTTGAAAATCATAAAAAATTGTGCTATTATTTTAGTCGCAGCTATATATTAATTATATAGAATGTCGTGGGAGGCGCGGACTTTTACGCTATTTGAACCACAAACGAAAAAAGGAAGGAGAGTGTTTTTCGTGGCAAAACAAATTACTAAAAAGATAAAATTACAAATCCCTGCAGGAAAAGCTACACCAGCTCCACCAGTTGGTACAGTATTAGGACCAGCAGGAATTAACTTACAAGAATTTTGTACAAAATTTAATGATGCAAGTAGAGATAAAATGGGAGATGTACTTCCTGTTGAAATTACAGTTTATGAAGATAGAACATTTGATTTTGTATTAAAAACTCCACCAGCAGCATTTTTACTTAAGAAAGCTGCAGGTATTAAATCTGGTTCTAAGAAAGGTGCGAATGAAATTGTTGCTACAATAACTAAAGAACAATTAAAACAAATCGCTGAAACAAAATTACCAGATTTAAATGCATACGATGTTGAAAGTGCTATGAAAATAGTTGAAGGAACTGCACGTAACATGGGTATTGCAGTTAAAGGTCTAAATGACAAAGAACTAGAAGAACAAGCTAAAGAAGCAGCTGAACATGAAAAAGAAATGGCTAAAAGAGAAGCAGAATTAGCTGAACTTGAAGAAGAAGTAACTCATCAAGAAATTCCTGAAGAAACTGAAGAACAACAAACTGAAGAAGCTGCAGAATAAAAATAAATATTATAATAAACATATAGGTATATTACCTATGTGGGAGGTTAGTCCGCTATTTACCACATAAGGAGGTATAGAAATGAGAAAAAAGAGTAAAAATTATGAAAACGCTTCTAAAAAAATAGATAAAAATAAATTATATACAATAGAAGAAGCAGTTAAATTAGTAAAAGAAACTAACATTGCAAAATTTGATGCTTCCGTTGAAGTTGCAATGAGATTAAATCTTGATACTAAAAAATCTGACCAACAATTACGTGGGGCAATAGTTTTACCACACGGAACTGGTAAGTCAAAAAAAGTATTAGTTATTGCAAAAGGTGAACAAGCTAAAGCTGCTGTTGAAGCTGGTGCTGATTACGTTGGTGATAACGATATGTTAGAAAAAATCGAAAAAGAAAATTGGTTCGATTTCGATGTAATGATTGCAACACCTGATATGATGGCACAACTAGGTAAACTAGGTAAGGTGTTAGGTCCAAAAGGATTAATGCCAAACCCTAAAACTGGTACTGTAACAATGGATGTTAAAAAAGCAGTCGAAGATGTTAAAAAAGGTAGAGTAGAATATCGTACAGATAGCTATGGTAATGTACACGCTATAATTGGTAAAGCATCATTCGATGAAGCTAAGTTAGCTGATAACTTAAAAGCATTTGTAGATGTTATAGTAAAATCAAAACCATCAGTTGTAAAAGGAGTATACGTTAAAAATATATCAATTACTACTACAATGGGGCCTGGAATTAAAATTGATATAAATTCCTTTGACAAATAATAAAATATATTATATAATTAACTCGTGAATTGGAAGTACCGTAGACAGTAGGAGCAATATGCTTAATAATTCCTACCGAGGACTTAGATAATAAATCTTTGACCTTCGTATGTCTATGCATGCGAAGGTTTTACGGTATTACACTAATAACTAAGGAGGTGTAGTAATGGCAAATCAAAAAATTCTTGACCAAAAACAACAAATAATTAATGAAATAGCTGATAATGTTAAAAACTCATCATCTGCTATATGGGTTGATTATAGAGGGTTAACAGTAGAACAAGTTACTGAATTAAGAAGAAAGTTAAGAGAAGTTGGAGCAGATATAAAAGTTTACAAGAATACATTAACAAAAAGAGCACTTGATACTTTAAGTATATCACTTGATGATTACTTAAATGGTCCAAACGCAATAGCATTTGGAGAAGATGCAATTGCTCCAATAAAAGTTCTAGCAAATTTTGCAAAAGAAAACGAAGCTCTAGAATTAAGAGTTGGTATAGTCGATGGAAAAATAACAGAAATCGATGAATTAAACAAACTTGCAACAATCCCATCAAGAGAAGGATTACTTACAATGCTTGCTGGTGGTATGATTGGTATAGCAAAAGATTTATCAATTTGTTTACACTTATATGGTGAACAATTAGAAAATAATGAATAATTAAAATTAAGGGAGGAATATAAAATGGCAAAATTAACAAGAGATGAATTTATTAGCTCATTAAAAGAAATGACTTTATTAGAAATTAAAGATTTAGTAGATGCAATGAAAGAAGAATTTGGTGTAGACCCATCTGCAGTAGCAGTTGCAGCAGCACCTCAAGCAGGAGCAGCAGCTGACGAAGGTCCAGCTAGTGCAACAGTAGTATTAACTAACTGTGGTGCTAATAAAATCCAAGTTATTAAAATAGTTAGAGAAATAACTGGACTTGGATTAAAAGAAGCAAAAGATATCGCTGATAACGGTGGTAACATTAAAGAAAACGCATCTATGGATGAAGCTAATGAAATCAAAGCTAAACTTGAAGAAGTTGGAGCAACAGTAGAATTTAAATAAAAATAATAATGAAGATTTTAAGCTCGTGTTTATACACGGGCTTATAGTCGTTTTATAAAGAGGATTAAAATGAACCATTATTTTACAAAAAATAATACATTAAAAAGTGAAGAAAATTTAATACACGTTATATTTAAAAACCAAAAATTTTCATTTTATACTGACAATGGTGTTTTCTCAAAAAAAGGATTAGATTTTGGAACGAGAAGTTTATTAGAAGCATTAGATTTTGAAAGTATAAAAGGTGATATCCTTGATTTTGGATGTGGCTATGGACCAATTGGAATAATAGTAGCTAAAAATACAGATGCAAAAATAGATATGATAGATATAAATGATAGAGCCGTGTTATTATCAAAAAAGAATATAGAACTTAATAAAATTAAAAATGCAAATGTATTTGAAAGTGATATCTATAGCAGTATCAACAAAAAATATGATTATATAATAACAAATCCACCAATAAGAGTTGGTAAAAAAATATTGTATAAAATTTTATTTGACGCTAAAAAGTATCTCAACAAAAATGGACAAATTATTTTAGTAATAAATAAAAATCAGGGAGCAAAATCCCTAATAAATGACTTATCAGATGAGTATAATGTAGATGTTATAAAGAAAAATAAAAGTTTTTTCATAATTCGTGCAAGAAGTAATTGACAAATTGATATTTGTCTGTTAACATTATAAATTGGCGGCATATTCTTTTTTGATAAGTTTATGTTCTTTGAATAATTTTATAAAAATATAGGTATAGGGGTGAAACAAGTGGCATTTAAAATTAAAAAAATTAATGACAAAAGAGAAAGAAGAAATTTCTCAAAAATTAAGAACACTTTTGAACTTCAAGATTTACTAGAAATTCAAAAAAAATCATATCAATGGTTTATAACAGAAGGGATAAATGAAGTATTTGAAGATTTATTTCCAGTAGAAAGTTTTTCTGGAGAATTATCTTTAGAATTTACTGATTATTCATTCGATGAACCAAGATACTCAATTAAAGAAGCAAAATATAGAGAAACGACATACGCTGCACCTTTAAAAGTACAAGCACGCCTTTTTAATCATGAAACTGGAGAAGTTAAAGAACAAGAAATCTTCTTAGGTGACATGCCTGTTATGACAGATAGTGGAACATTTGTAATTAATGGGGCAGAAAGAGTTATTGTATCACAATTAGTACGTTCCCCTAGTGTTTACTTTTCATCTGCAATTGATAAAAATGGTAGAAGTGTAATCACATCACAAATAATTCCAACACGTGGAACTTGGTTAGAATTTGAAATAGATGCAAGAGATGTAATATATGTAAGAATTGATAGAACAAGAAAAGTTCCATTAACAACATTATTACGTGCTTTTGGATTATCTACATCTGATGAAATTACAGAAGTATTTGGTGAAAATCCATATATACTAAATACTTTAGCAAAAGATTCTACTAAAAACACAGATGAAGCATTAATTGAAATCTATGAAAAATTAAGACCAGGTGAACCTGCAACATTAGATAGTTCTAAAAACCAATTAATAACTAGATTCTTTGATGAATTTAGATATGATTTGGCTAAAGTAGGACGTTATAAATTTAATAAAAAATTAGATGTTTGTGATAGATTAATAAACAATATTATAGCAGAAGATATAATTGTAGATGGAGAAGTAAAAGTAGAAAAAGGTACTTTAATAACAAAGGAAATATTAGAACAAATTAAACCAATCTTCCAAAGTGGTTATAACAATAAAGAAGTTATAATAAATGAAGATTTAGACCAACATAATGTTATTCAAACAGTTAAAATATATTCTCCATTAGATAAAGAAAAAGAAGTTACAATTATTGGTAATGACCAATCATTAACAATTAAAAGATTAACAATTTCTGACTTTTATGCTGCAACTTCATATTACTTAAATTTACTAGAAGGTATTGGACAAACTGATGAAATTGACCATTTAGGTAATAGACGTGTAAGACAAGTTGGAGAATTATTACAAAATCAATTTAGAATTGGTGTTGCTAGAATGGAAAGAGTAATCAGAGAAAGAATGACTACTCAAGAATTAGATACTGTAACACCTAAAACACTAATCAATATAAGACCAGTTACTGCTGCAATTAAAGAATTTTTTGGTAGTAGTCAATTATCACAATTCATGGACCAAACAAATCCAATTGCAGAACTTACAAATAAAAGACGTTTATCAGCACTAGGACCTGGTGGTTTATCAAGAGATAGAGCTGGTATGGAAGTTCGTGATGTTAATGCATCACACTATGGTAGAATTTGTCCAATTGAATCTCCTGAAGGACCAAACATAGGACTTATTACTTCACTTGCAAGCTATGCAAAAATTAATGAATATGGATTTATTACAACTCCATATAGAAAAGTAGAAAAAGGTAAAATTACAGACCAAATAGATTATTTAACTGCTGATGAAGAAACAGACTTCTATATTTCACAAGCAACAATAAAAATGGATGATGATGGAAATATAACTGATAAAGAAGTTACTGCTCGTTATAGAGGAGAAAATGTAATATGTAATAAAGATCAAATTGATTATATAGATGTTTCTCCACAACAAGTTGTTGCAGTAACAACAAGTTGTATACCATTCCTAGAACACGATGATGCAACTCGTGCATTAATGGGTGCTAACATGCAACGTCAAGCTGTTCCATTAATGAAAGCAGAAGCACCATTAGTAGGAACAGGTGTTGAATATATTGCTGCTAAAGACTCTGGAGCTGTAGTAGTTGCTAAAGCAGATGGAGTAGTAGAATATGTTGATGCAAGAAAAATAGTAGTTAAAAACAAAGGCGGAAAAGACACATATTATCTATCAACATTTGAACGTTCTAATAGTGGTACATGCTATCATCAAAGACCATTCGTAAGTGTTGGAGATAAAGTTAAACGCGGAGAAACAATAGCTGATGGACCAAGTACAGAATATGGTGAATTAGCATTAGGTAAAAATGTTGTAGTAGCATTTATGACATTTAATGGATACAACTATGAAGATGCAGTTATAATGAATGAAAGATTAGTTAGAGATGATGTTTATACATCAATTCACATAGAAGATTATGAAATTCAATGTAGAGAAACTAAATTAGGACCAGAAGAAATAACAAGAGATATCCCAAATATTGGAGAAGATGCTAGAAAAAATCTTGACAGTGAAGGTATTGTAAGAATTGGTACTGAAGTTAAAGAAGGAGATATTCTTGTAGGTAAAGTTACACCTAAAGGTATGGCAGAACTTACTTCAGAAGAAAAATTATTACATGCAATATTTGGTGAAAAAACAAGAGAAGTACGTGATACATCATTAAAAGTTCCACATGGAGCAGATGGTATTGTTCACGATGTAAAAGTTTACACTAGAAAAGATAACGATGAATTACCTGCTGGTGTAAGTAAAGTAGTAAGAGTTTACATTGTTCAAAAAAGAAAGATACAAGTTGGAGACAAAATGGCAGGACGTCATGGTAACAAAGGGGTTATATCATTAATTCTTCCATCTGAAGATATGCCATATTTACCAGATGGTACTCCTGTTGATATCATGCTTAACCCACAAGGGGTTCCATCTCGTATGAATATTGGACAAATACTAGAATTACACTTAGGTATGGCAGCTAAAAAATTAAATGTTCATGTTGCAACGCCAGTATTTGATGGTGCAAAAACACAAGACATCGAAGAAATGGCAAAAGAAGCAGGTATGGATGAAGACTATAAAACAGTATTATATGATGGTAGAACTGGTGAACCATTTGATAATAGAATAAGCGTTGGTGTAATGTACATGATTAAATTACATCACATGGTTGATGACAAATTACATGCTCGTTCTACTGGACCATACTCATTAGTTACACAACAACCATTAGGTGGTAAGGCACAATTTGGTGGACAAAGATTTGGAGAAATGGAAGTTTGGGCACTATATGCATATGGTGCAGCACATACATTACAAGAAATCTTAACCGTTAAATCAGATGATGTTGTTGGACGTGTAAAAGTATATGAATCAATTGTAAAAGGTAAACCAATTGACCAAGCAGGAATACCTGAATCATTCAAAGTTATTATTAAAGAATTCCAAGCATTAGGACTTGATATGTCTATAATAAATAACAATAATGAAGAATTTGAAATAAGAGAATTAGAAGAACGTGAAGAAGAAGAAAATAATGCAGCAAATGAAGATATGGAAGATAGTGAATTACGTGAAAAACTAGCGCTTATTGACAAATTAGCAATTGAAAACAAAAAAGACAAAGATACACCAGATGAATATGATGAAAATACTGAAGATGAAGATATTGAAAATGACATTGATGAAGAAGATGTCGAAAAAGATATATTAGAAGGGAGTGATTTTTAATGTTAGAAGTTAACAATTTTGAAGCATTAAAAATCTCACTTGCCTCACCTGAAAAAATACGTTCATGGTCTTATGGTGAAGTTAAAAAACCTGAAACCATAAACTATAGAACTCTTAAACCTGAAAGAGATGGTCTATTCTGTGAAAAGATATTTGGACCTACAAAAGATTTTGAATGTTCATGTGGAAAATACAAAAGATTAAGATATAAAGGTATCGTATGTGATAGATGTGGCGTTGAAGTAACTCGTTCAAAAGTAAGAAGAGAAAGAATGGGACACATCGAACTTGCAACTCCTGTATCTCATATCTGGTACTTTAAGGGAGTACCTTCTCGTATGGGATTAGTACTAGATATGTCTCCAAGAGATTTGGAAGAAGTATTATATTTCGTTTCATACGTAGTAATTAATCCTGGTATTGCTCCACTTGAAAAGAAACAAACTTTATCTGACAAAGAATACAGAGCATATTATGAAAAATATGGTGATGGATTTGAAGTTGGAATGGGTGCAGAAGCAATACAAAAACTTCTAAAAGAAGTAGATGTAGAAAAAGAACTAGAACAAGTTAGAGCAGAACTTAAAGATACACAAGGTCAAAAAAGAGTTAGATTAACTAAGAGATTAGATATCTTAGACTCATTTTATCAATCTGGTAATAGACCAGAATGGATGATATTAGAAGCAATTCCAGTATTACCTCCAGAACTTAGACCAATGATACAACTAGATGGTGGTAGATTTGCAACTTCTGACTTAAATGATTTATATAGACGTATTATAAACAGAAACAATCGTCTAAAAAAATTAATAGATTTAGGTGCACCGTCTATCATTATTCAAAATGAAAAACGTATGCTTCAAGAAGCAGTTGATGCATTATTCGATAATGGTAGAAGAGGTAGAAATGTTACTGGTGCAGGTAACAGACCACTTAAAGCATTAAGTAGTATGTTAAAAGGTAAACAAGGAAGATTTAGACAAAATTTACTTGGTAAACGTGTTGACTACTCTGGACGTAGTGTTATCGTTGTTGGACCTAGTCTAAAAATGTATCAATGTGGTATTCCAAAAGAAATGGCACTTGAATTATTTAAACCACATGTTATTAAAGGTTTAGTTGAAAAAGAAATTGCAAACAATATAAAAGCAGCTAAAAAATTAATTGATAATAGAGATGAAAGAGTATGGAATGTAGTTGAAGAAGTTATCAAAGAACATCCAGTATTATTAAACCGTGCTCCTACACTACATAGATTAGGTATTCAAGCATTTGAACCAAAATTAATTGGTGGTAAAGCAATTCGTTTACATCCACTTGTTACACCAGGATTTAATGCAGACTTCGATGGTGACCAAATGGCAGTTCACGTTCCATTATCACTTGAAGCTCAAGCAGAAGCAAGATTATTAATGCTTGGTTCAAATAACATTCTTAATCCAAAAGATGGAAAACCACTTGTTACGCCAACACAAGATATGATACTAGGTAATTATTATCTAAGTATTGAAAAAGCAGGCGAAGAAGGGGAAGGTAGAGTATTTAAAGATTCAAACGAAGCAATAATGGCTTATGAAAGACGTGAAATAACATTACACACTCGTATTGCTGTTCCTGTAAATTCATTTAAATATAAAGTATTTACAGATTCACAAAAGGGAAAATATTTAGTAACTACAGCTGGTAAATTAATATTTAACGAAATAATGCCAGATTCATTTGCTTTCATTAACGAACCTACAAGTGATAATATTGAAAAATTCACACCAAACAAATACTTTATCGAACCAGGTAAAAATATAAAAGAAGAAATCGCAAAAATGCCTCTAGTAAACCCATTTGTAAAAGGAACACTAGAAAACATAATTGCTCAAGTATACAAAAGATATAAAACAACTGAAACTTCTGTAATGCTTGATAAGTTAAAAGATTTAGGATTTAAATATTCTACAACTGCTGGTATATCTATAGCAGTATCTGATATAGTTACAAGTAGTGTAAAAGATGATGCCATAAAAGAAGGAAATGAAATGGTATCAAAAATAAATAAACAATATCAAAGAGGTTTAATTACTGAAAGTGAAAGATTTAGTAAAGTTATCTCTGTATGGGATGAAGCTAAGAAAAAAGTTCAAAAAGAACTTGAAGAAATTGCTAAAAACGATGTTGACAATCCAATATTTGTCATGATGAATTCTAAAGCGCGTGGTAACATTTCTAACTTTACACAACTTGCTGGTATGCGTGGATTAATGCAAAAACCTAACGGTGAACCTGTTGAAATCCCAGTTACATCAAACTTTAGAGAAGGACTTAGCGTATCAGAATTCTTCTTATCAACACACGGTGCTAGAAAAGGTAGTGCAGATACTGCATTAAAAACAGCAGACTCTGGTTACTTAACACGTCGTTTAGTTGACGTTGCACAAGATGTAATTGTAAAAGAAGATGATTGTGGTACAATTCAAGGTCTTGTCGTTAAAGAATTTGTAGACAAAAAATCTAATACAGTAATTGAATCATTATATGATAGAATTTTAGGAAGATATACTAATAAAAAAGTATTACATCCTGAAACTAAAGAAGTAATAGTTGATAAAAACGAACTTATTACTGAAGCAATTGCAGATAAAATAATCAAAGCAGGAATTACTGCTGTTGAAATAAGAACTGCCTTAACATGTAAAACTAAAAATGGTATATGTAGAAAATGTTATGGTAGAAACCTAGCGACAGGTAATGTTGTTGAAGTAGGAGAAGCTGCTGGTATCATGGCTGCACAATCAATCGGTGAACCAGGTACTCAATTAACAATGAGAACCTTCCATACTGGTGGGGTTGCAGGAGATGACATCACACAAGGTCTTCCACGTGTTCAAGAATTATTTGAAGCTAGAAATCCAAAAGGAAAATCAACAATCGCTGAAATTAGTGGTAAAATTACAAAAATTGATGATGCTAATGGTAAGTTCAAAATATATATTAAAAACGATGTTGAAACACGTGAACATGTTACAAATTACGGTGCTAAATTAAGAGTACAAAAAGGTGATGAAGTAGCTGCTGGTGATAAATTAACTGAAGGTGCAATAAGTCCTAAAGAATTACTTGCTGTTACAGACCCTATAACTGTTCAAGAATATATACTAAAAGAAATCCAAAAAGTATATCGTTCACAAGGTGTTGATATTAGTGATAAACATATCGAAATTATTGCAAGAAGAATGATATCAAAAATAAGAATTTCCGATGGTGGAGACACCGATATATTACCAGGTTCATTAATATCAATTAGTGAATTTACAGAAGCTAATAAAGAAGTAATTTTACAAGGTAAAAAACCTGCTACTGGTAGACCAATATTACTTGGTATAACTAAAGCATCACTAGAAACTGACTCATTCTTATCAGCTGCATCATTCCAAGAAACTACAAGAATCTTAACTGATGCTGCAATAAGAGGAAAAGTTGATAGATTACAAGGATTAAAAGAAAACGTTATTATAGGTAAATTAATACCTGCTGGTACAGGTGCTAAAAACTATTCAAATATTGATTTTGAATTAACTACAAACTATAATGACGATGAACCAATTGAAGCTTTAGAAGAACAATTACTACCAGACCATAAAGAAGATGAAACAGTTACTTCAAATGATTTGATGAATGATTTACACCAAATCAAAGAAGATGCAGAATAATGTAAAAGACAAATAAGAATAAGAGCTTATTTGTCTTTTTAAATTAATAGTTTACTAACATAAATCAAAATATTATAATAGTACAAGAATAGTAATATACAATTCAAAAGGAAAGAGCTATTAATCTCATCAACAGAAGATTTAATTACTGATTATTTTGCAACCATAAATAATTTAGAAGAAGTAAATTCTATATTAATAAAATATGAAAAACTATTTGACATGTTAGCTAAAATTTCAATTGCAACTGATAAAGATATAAAAATATTGGATACAACAATAAACTCATTAAATAAAATTACTAAAAATATAGAATAATAAACCAATTTTGATAAAATTATGAATACTAATATATCAAAAAAAATTGTAAAAATAATAAATTTGTGATATTATGAATATGTCAAGGAAACTTGAATATAAATAAAAAAGGATACATTTGATTGCTCGAATCAGATGTTTCCCTTAGTAGGTACATCTGAAATCAACTATATGTTGAAATCAGATGTCTTTTTATTTTAATAGCAAGATAATTATTATCAAGAATAATAGTAGAATTAT
>CANRCS010000017.1 GCA_947629195.1 uncultured Bacilli bacterium
TGAAAATATATTAATTGGGTATCAAAACTTTTTAAAAAAATTAGATAAATTAAACAAGATGGGACTATCTAAAAAAGTTTTATATTATACCTTATATAAAGATTATGATGATTTTAAAAGTATAGAAGAACTTATAATTAATGAAGAATTAGATGAAAAAGAAGTTAAAACTGTAGATAATTATGGTAAAATGTTAGTAAGAAGAAAAAAGTTAGGTAAGTGATATTTATGAAATATATTAAATACAAGAAAAATAATAATACTATTCATGAAGTAGAAATTGATAATATAGAAGAATTAAGAGAAATTATAAAAAATTATGATGGCCTTGATAGTAAAGCTTCAATAGAAAAATTTGAAAATTCATTTAATCAACTTGATTATGTTTCAGATAAAGTAAATATTCAATATAAAAAAAATTATACTAACCATGGTAATAGACCTGAACTAAGAAGAGTATTTACTCAAAATATAAACTGTTATAAAAAGGAAGATGAAAATCAAGAAGAATTAAATATATATTATGATTTAACAACTAAATATAACGAATCAGATGATGTAGGGTTTAATAGATTTGTAATTGCTTCTAAACTAATAGAATTATATAGAAAATCAGGATATAAAATAAATTTTATTCCAGTTTTATTTTTAAAAGCATATAGTGATAAAACTGAAAATAATGAATATATATGTATAAAGTTTAATAATTTAGATATTGATTTGTTAAAACAAAAAAATATGGTTGGAAATACAAATACATCAAGAGTATTACTACCAGAAATTGTTGATACTTTAGATATTGAAAATAAAATGGCTTTAGACCATAATGGATATTTGTTAAATAGAGAAGAGAAAGACATGATTTTAGGTAAAAAAGAAAATGATATAATAATCGATATGTTTACATCAAATGATGAATTTAATGGTGAAATTTTACATGATGCAGATATCTTTTATAACAAATTTAAAAGATAAGTATTAGAAATGTTTTAATACTTATCTTTTTACATATTTTTAAGTTTTTCATATATTTCTTTTAATACTCTTTCATATTTGTTATCTTGAGGAATATAATATTCTTTTCCTATTAATTTATCAGGCATATATTGTTGTTTTACATAATGGTTTGGATAATCATGTGGATATTTATAATCTTTAGAAGTAGTTTTAATGTTATTTGGTACATTAGATGTATTACCACTTCTAATATCATTTAATGCTTTATCGATTGCAAGAAGTGCTGAATTACTTTTAGGAGATAAGGCAAGCTCTATAACAATATTACTAAGTGGAATCCTTGCTTCTGGAAGTCCCAATCTTTCAACAGCATGTATTACTGCATCAACTTTTGATCCAACATTTGGATTAGCAAGTCCTATATCTTCATAAGCAATAACATTTAATCTTCTACATATCGAATCTAAATCACCAGCTTCAATTAATCTAGCTAAATAATGTAGGGATGCATTTACATCACTACCACGAATAGATTTTTGTAATGCACTTAAAACGTCATAATGACCATCTTCGCTATTATCGTGAAAAAATATTGGTTTTGCATTTATATTTTTTAAATAATCAATAGTAATTACTTTATCTGAAGAAGAGTAGTATGCAATTTCTAAAAGATTATAAGCATATCTTAAATCTCCACTTGATAAATTCATAATATATTTAATTGCATCATCATCTATTTTTATTCCTTCTAAATACTTACTTTTAACAGCTCTATTTAATGCATATATTATATCTTCATCATCATGTTCCTTTAATTCAAATATATGACATCTACTTCTAATTGCAGGATTTATTTTATGATATGGATTAGATGTAGTCATACCAATTAATATTATTAGCCCGCTTTCTAAATGAGGAAGTAATATATCCTGTTTATCTTTATTTAATCTATGAATTTCATCAACTATTAAAAGCAAATTGCCATACATTTTTGCTTCTTCTATTGCAATGTCAAAATCTTTTTTAGTATTTATTACAGCATTTAATATTTTATGTTTAATGTCAAATTCATTAGCTAAGGCAAGAGCGATAGTAGTTTTACCAACTCCTGGTTTTCCATATAAAATCATAGACATAATTTTTTTGTTTTTAACCAAATTAGTCAAAATTTTATCTTTTCCAATTAAATGTTTTTGACCTATAACTTCATCTATTTTTTGTGGCCTTAATTTTATAGCTAAATTATCCATTAATATTACCTCCAATAGATAAATATATTTTATCATACTTTAACAATATTAATCTTATTTTAAGTATTTTTCTTAATTTTTTTGAAGTATTTTGGAATACTTTTTTGTATATTAGATATATTATTGGAATTAACTAAAATGGATGAGATATGAAAATATGGTTTTAGAGATAGACCTTAAGATTTATAAAAAGCATAGAAGAAATCTCATTAATAACAAATTTAGACATATCAGACATATAAAATATTCAAAAAGAGTTATAGAGAATAAATCTCCAATAACTCTTTTTATAATACAATAGCAATCATAGTATTTGAACCTTTATTAATAATTTTATTTAATGTTTGTTGTAATTTATATCTTATATTATCAGGCATCATAGATAATTTGGCTTGTATACCTTCTTGTACAATCACATCTAAACTTCTACCAAATATTTCACTTTTCCAAATATTATCAGGTTCAGTTTCTAAATCTTTAGTTAAATAATTTATTAATTCTTTACTTTGTATTTCACTACCAATGATCGGTTCAAAAGTAGATTCTACATCAACTCTTACCATATGAATTGCAGGAGCAGTAGCTTTTAGTTTAACACCATATCTAGAACCTTGTTTAATAATTTCTGGAGTATCTAATTTCATATCTCTTAGAGAAGGAGAAGCAATACCATATCCAGTTTGTTTAACTTGTTTTAAAGCACTTTTAATTTGATCATATTCTACTTTTGCTTCATTATAATCTATAAATAATTTTAATAATTCACCCTTACTATGTACTTGAACTCCAATACTATCCTTTAAAATATCATCAAATAGTTCATTAGGTGCATGTAAATTTATCGTAACTTCACCAGTAGAAGTATTAACATCAGCAACATACGCTTTAGAAATATATTCAGAATTTGTAAAATGATTTGTAATAGTATCTATATCTCTTAGTTTATCTACTTCAATAACACTTTCTTTTATTTTTTCTATATAAATTTTCTTTAACCAATTATCTGGTTTAAGAATTGATATCCATTCTGGGATATTAACATTTACTTCTAATACTGGAAATTCATATAATGCTTCTCTTAAGATCGCATTAACATCTTTTTCACTCATAGTATCACAATTCATTGGAATTACTGGGACATTATATTGTCCTCTTAATTTTTCAGCTATTTTTTCTGTTTCAGGCATCATAGGATGTATAGAATTTAGAACAACTATAAATGGTTTATTTAATTCTTGTAATTCTTCTATAACCTCTTTTTCAGCATCCAAATAATCACTTCTTGATAATTCTCCAAATGAACCATCAGTAGTAACTACAATACCAATTGATGAATGTTCTTTAATAACTTTTTCTGTACCAATTTCAGCAGCTTCTACAAAAGGAATTTCTTCATCATACCATGGACATTTTACCATTCTAGGTCCATTTTCATCTTCATATCCTTTAGCATTTTTAACAACATATCCAACACAATCAATAAGTCTTACATTTACTCCAAAATCATCAATTTGAATATTAGCAGCATTACTACTTGGAATAAATTTTGGTTCAGTAGTCATTATTTGTTTACCCGCACCACTTTGTGGTAGTTCGTCTATAACTCTTTGTCTTTCATATTCATCATCAATATTTGGAATAACCATATTTTCCATGAATTTCTTAATAAATGTAGATTTACCAGTTCTAACCGCACCTACAACACCTAAATAAATATCACCATTTGTTCTTTCAGCTATACTTTTTATAATTTCATTTTTATCCATATTTTCACACTCTTTCATTAATTTTTTCATTTCAATAAAATATATGTACAAACAATTTAACATAGAACAAAAACATAAAATTTTCCAAAAATTTGGGTTGTGGAAAACTCCCTCTTGACTCGGGGGGGGTAAATGCTATACTTATTATATAATTGTGGATAACTTTTATAAATAAAGGAGTATAGTATATGAAAGAGAAGAATAATAAAAAAATAAAAGTAATAATAATATCAATAGTATTAGTAACACTAATAGGAATTGCAATTGCATTCTTTACATCAAGAAGTGAAAGTGGCAAAAAAACAGTAAGAGTAGGTAACTTAAGTATAATATATGAAAATGAGAAAGTATTTAAATTAAGTAATCAATTTCCAGTATATGATGAAGATATAGAAGAAGATGCATCAAAAATAGAATTTACAGTAAGAAATAATGGTGATGTATTAGAGTATGCATCAATAAGTATGATAGGTATACAAATGAGTGATAAATTAAAAATACCAGATTTTAAATATGCATTGTATGAAAAAAATATAAGTGAACCAGTAAAAGAAGGTAATTTTGAAAATGCAGGAACAGAAATAAATGTAGCAACCAACATAGAATTTGAACCAGAAACAAGTAAAGATTATGTATTATATGTATGGTTATCAGAAAATGATGGAAATCAAAGTGATTTAATGGGAACAACATTTAAAGCAAGAATAAAACTAGAAGGATATGGTAAGAAACAAAAAGAAAAAGTATTATTATCCCAAATAATAAAAGACAATAATTCTCCGATAAAAGAAGACAAACCAGATTTCAGTACAGCTGCAACAGAAGATGAAGGACTAATAAAAGACATTGATGATGATGGAGATACATACTATTTTAGAGGGGCAGTAGAAAATAACTACGTAAAATTTAAAGGACTAACATGGGCTGAGTCAGATGGTTATTACCACAACGCAGGAGATGATATGTTATGGAGGATAGTAAGAATAAATGGAGATGGAACAATAAGATTAATAGCAGATGGAAGTATAGGAGAAAGTGTATTTAATGAAAATATGAATAATGAAAAATATGTAGGATACACATTTTTAGATGATGAAGGAAATGTTCAAGATAGTACAATAAAAAAATATTTAGAAGATTGGTATGATAAAAATATGATGCCTTATGATGAATATATAGAGACATCAAAATTTTGTAATGATACATCAACAGTAATCGATGATGGAGATTATATAGGATATGGAGCGTATGATAGACTTTATAACAATAATTCTCCAAGTTTCAAATGTAATGAAACAAAAAAAATATATGGAGGGTTATATACAAATTTAAAAGTAGGACTAATAACGGCAGATGAAGTAGTGTTTGCAGGAGGATCTGCATATGGGCCTAATAATTCGTACTACTTAGCAAAAAGAACTAGCTCTTGGTTTTGGATCGTCTCTCCTATTGTATTCAGTACCGGTGCTGCTGTTTCTGATGTACTCGACGATGGTTCTATACAGCCCGCTGCTACGACTCTAAAGCTTACAGTTCTTCCAATAGTTAACCTTAAATCTGATCTTCTGGTGACTGAAGCGTTAGGTACTATCGATGATCCCTACACTATCTCAGACTAAAATTAATAACAAAAAATCTAATGTATAAATAAAATATATTAGATTTTTATTTGCGTTTCTTTAATAAAAAATGTATAATTGTTTATATATTTAAACGGAGGTAACTATGAAAAGATTATTAACTGGATTACAACCAAGTGGTGAACTTACTTTGGGAAATTATATTGGTGGTATCAGTCAATGTGTAAAAAATCAAGATAATTATGAATCTTTCATTTTTGTTCCAGATATGCATGCTATAACTGTACCACAAGATTCTGATATTTTAAGAGAGAGAATTAAAAAAAATGTAGGTATATATTTAGCTTGTGGACTAGATCCAAATAAGAATACATTCTATATTCAATCAGAAAACTTATATCATGCTAATCTATCATGGATATTAGAATGTAATTCATATATAGGTGAAATGTCTAGAATGACACAATTTAAAGATAAAAGTAAGAAACAAAAAAATGTAACATGTGGTTTATTTACATATCCAATACTTATGGCAGCAGATATCTTATTATATGATGCTGATGTAGTTCCAACAGGAATAGATCAAAAGCAACATGTTGAACTTGCTCGTAATCTAGCAGAAAGATTTAATAATAAATATGGTAAAACTTTTACTGTACCAGAACCAATGATACCAGAAGTTGGATATAAAATAAAAGATTTACAAAACCCTAGTAAAAAAATGAGTAAATCAAGTGAATCTTTAAAAGGAACAATATTATTATTAGATAGTGAAAAAGATATTAGAAAAAAAATTATGAGTGCAGTAACTGACAGTGAAAATAAAGTATATTATGATGAAGAAAATAAACCTGGTATATCAAATTTATTAAATATATACTCTTGTTTAACAAATATGGATATTAAAGAAGTTGAACAATATTTTAAAGATTATAATTATGGAAATTTAAAACGAGAAGTTGCAGACGTTGTAGTTGAAAAACTTACAGATATACAAAATAAATATAATGATATAGTAAAATCAGGATTAATTGATGAAGTTTTAGATATGGGTAAGAAAAAATCTATTGAGATAGCTAAAGAAAAATATGATTTAGTAATAAGTCGTGTTGGATTAGGTAGAAATAATTAGTATTAAAGAAATTTATTTGTTATAAACTTATAAATTTCTTTTAATATTTTCTATTTCTATTTGCATTGCTCTTACCATTTTTTCTAACATGGCAATAGTTTGATCATTATCATCAAAACTATCATCATTTTTAATGTTACCTGAACTTTGTCCATACATACCAGAAAATGTATCGGCATTATTTCTTCCAGTTTCAGTAGAACCAACGGGTTCTAATCCTCTTTCTTGCATAACTGCTCTATAAAAAGCATTGGTTGATAAAACTTGTGCGACAAGCATAAGCCAGTTACCAACTGCATTTTGTTCATTAGCTGTCATATCATCAATTAATATGTAACCAACTACTACTGCTGATAGTGAAAATAATTTAGGAGGAATATTAGGTAACATTAAACTTTCCTTCTTTCTTAAATTATATACATAATTTAATATCTAATTAAATGCTATTTCTACATCTATATTTTCATCTTGAATTGCTATATAAAAGAAGATAAAACCGCTAATAGTAATTAGTAAAGACCCAACAAAAGCAAGTTTAGTAAGATTTATTTTTTCTTGTGAATCATATGGAGTTAATTTTTTTATTGCATCGTATGCATCATTTAAAAAATATAAATATACAATTATTAAAACCGCAAAAATACATATTATTATTTTTCTATAAATTTCTCTTGACTTTAAATCATCATATAGGAAATATTTTTTCTCAAAAGTATTAGCGTACCAACTAGCGATAATAATACCTATATAAATAACCCAAATAAAATTTTCAATATTAATTTCTCTTAATTTCTCTTCTATTTCTTCATTTATCATATTAAAGTATATGATTAATATCTAAACATAAACATATAATTTAATTAATTTAACATATTGTTTATATTTGAAATAAAAATTAAAGTGTTGATTATATTTCAATAATAAATTATAATTGATATAGAAGAAGTGATAACTTTAATGAAAATGATAAATAGTGTGTTTAACTCAATAATATAACATATAATAAATATGAATTAAAAAACAAATAAGTTATGAAAAAAGTTATATCAAATCCAAACTTGTTATAAATATAATAAAAGATGTTAAAATAATAGGTAGAACTAGTATATATAGTAATCAATTAAAGTAGGAGTTGAAGAAGATGAATAAAAAAAGTGAAAATAGTGGAAGATATAAATTAATATGTGTTATAAACGATTATACTAATGCTCCATATATTATGAAATCTGGAAATATTAGTGATATAGATAAATATATTTTTGATAAAAAAATTAAAAATGATGATGATTTATATGACGAATTAACTAATTCGTATTTTGAAGGAACTGGAACTTATGAATTTAATATAATCTATAATTATAAAGGTCAAAGGGAATTACCTATATTATATTATGATGATATTTTAAAGATAAATAACGTATATGATGCAGTAAATGATATAATGACACAATTTTTTACAGATAAAAATTTTTATGATTTATTTATGCAAAATTCCGTAATTCCTATTTCAAATATGAAAATGGATAATAAATTAAAAAATTATGCAAAAGATTTATGTTCTAATCCAAAAGATAAAAAATGTTTTGAACGATTTTTATATTCATATATAAGTAAGTTAGAATCAGGTAAAACACCAGATATTTCTATGACACCAAGTGAAATATATGAATATCAATCTCCAAAACATGTTGTATATTATACAAAATTAAGAAGCGTATATGCTTCGATGAAATTTTGTAATAAAAAATATAAACATCCGATAATTGAGGATGAAATAATATATATAGATGATAAAAAAATGTTAAATAAAATTTAAATTTGTTGTTTCAAAATATAAAAAATATGTTATAATTAATACAGTTTTTAAAAGGCAATTATAAAGAAAATAGTAATAATCTAAGTTATTAATAGAGAGTTAGTGGTAGGTGGAAACTAATAATAACATTTTATGAATTCACTCTTTTAGCTTTATGTTAAACATAACGATTTCTCACGTTACGAGATAAGGAGCACAATATAATTGTGAATTAAGGTGGTACCGCGAAAATTCGTCCTTATTGGATTGAATTTTTTTTATTTATAAGGAGGATAAATTTATGAATGAAAAAGTTGAAACTATTAAAAAAGAGTTAGAAAATAGTTTAAAAAAAGTTAATGATATGAAATCATTAAACGATGTAAGAGTAGAATATTTAGGGAAAAAGGGTAAAGTTACTGAACTATCTACTCATATGAAAGATTTAGATAATAATCAAAAGAAAGAATTTGGAAAAATTTTAAATAATTTAAGAAAAAGTGTTGAAAATAGTCTTGAAAGTTTAAAGGTAAAAATAGAAGAGGAAGAATTGAATAAAAGGTTAGAAGCTGAAAGTATAGATGTTACTCTACCAGGAAATAAATTACATGTAGGCTCAATTCATCCATTAAATAAAATAATTAAGGAAGTAGAAGATTTATTTATTTCTATGGGATATGATGTTGCAGAGGGTCCTGAAATAGAAACAGATTTATATAATTTTGAATTATTAAATTTACCAGCAGGACATCCTGCAAGAGATGCACAAGATAGTTTTTATATTAATGATGAATTATTACTTCGTTCTCAAACATCACCAGTTCAAATTAGAACTATGTTAGCAAACAAAGAAAAAACTCCTATTAGAATTATATGTCCTGGAAAAGTTTATAGAAAAGATAACGATGATGCAACTCATTCTCACGAATTTCATCAAATAGAAGGATTAGTAGTAGATAAAGATATTTCTATGAATCACTTAAAAGGAACGCTTGAAGCTATGGCACATCATCTTTTTGGAGAAGATGTACAAATACGTTTTAGACCTTCATATTTCCCATTTACTGAACCAAGTTTTGAAGTTGATTTAACTTGCTTTAAATGTGAAGGAAAAGGGTGCAGTATGTGTAAAGGTACAGGATGGATAGAAGTATTAGGTGCAGGTATGGTACATCCACAAGTATTAAAAAATTGTGGATATGACCCAGAAAAATATACAGGTTTCGCATTCGGAGTTGGAGTTGAAAGAATTGCGATGCTTAAATATGAAATATCTGATATTAGAGACTTTTATACAAACAATACTAAATTTTTAGAACAATTCAATAAATTTGAAAGTGGTGAAGAAAATGAGAGTAAGTAAAAATTGGTTAAATATGTACGTTCCAATAAGTGATATTGATACAGAATTAATTGCAGATAAAATGCCACTTATAGGAAATGAAATCGAAAGTGTAGAAAAATTATGTGATGCGACTAATTTAGTTATTGGAAAAGTAGTATCAAAAGAAAAACATCCAAATAGTGATAAATTAAATGTTTGTATGGTTGATATTGGAAATGGTAAGATAGAACAAATTGTTTGTGGCGCAAAAAATGTTGATAAAGATCAAAAAGTAATAGTAGCTCTTCCTTCTGCAACACTACCAGGTGGTATTAAAATAAGTCCAGTTAAACTACGTGGGGTAGAATCAAATGGTATGATATGTGCATTAGAAGAGTTAGGGATAGAATCAAAATATGTTCCTGAGAGAAGTAAAGGTGGAATTCACATTTTAGAAAGTGATGCACCAGTTGGAGAAGATGCAATTAAGTATTTATGTTATAATGATGATATCTTAGATGTAGAATTAACCGCAAATAGAAGTGATTTACTAAGTATGTTAGGTATGGCATATGAAATAGGTGCGGTATATAATAGACAAGTCATCTTGCCTGATACATCTTATAAAGAAGTAGATGACAAAGATATAGAAAAACTATCTTTAGATGTTCAAACTGTTAATTGTCCATTATATATGGCAAAAAAAGTAGTAGATGTTAAAATTAAAGAAAGTCCAAATTTTATTAAAGCTCGTCTTATGGCAGCTGGAATAAGACCTATAAATAATGTCGTAGATATTTCTAATTATGTAATGTTAGAATATGGCCAACCTCTACATTTCTTTGATTCTGATAAACTTGGAAATAAAATAATTGTCAGAATGGCAAAAGAAAATGAAAAAATGACAACCTTAGATGGAATAGAAAGAAATTTAAATAAAAATGATATTGTTATCGCAAATGATAAGGAAGCAGTGGCTTTAGCAGGAGTAATGGGTGGATTATCAACAGAAGTAACTGATGATACAAAAAATATAACAATAGAAAGTGCAGTATTTAATCCATTACTAATTAGAAAAACATCTAAGAGTATTGTTAGAAGCGAAGCAAGTATTAGATATGAAAAAGGACTTGATACACAAAGAACTAAAGAAGCATTAAATAGAGCATGCCATTTACTAGAAAAATATGCTGATGCTAAAATATTATCTACAACCATAGAACATAGTGAAGTAAACAAGGTAAATAAAGTAATAAAAATTAGTTTAGACAAAATAAATAAAATACTTGGTATGTCATTATCTAAAGAAGAAGTAATGAATATTTTTGTTAGATTAGGTTTTAGTGGTGAAGAACAAGATGAAACATTTATGGTACTTGTTCCATCAAGAAGATTAGATATAAGTATACCTGAAGATCTGATAGAAGAAGTTGGAAGATTACACGGATATGAAAATATGAGGGGAACACTTCCTACTACAAAAATTAAAAAAGGAGAAATAACTCCAAAACATAAACTAATTAATTCAATTAAACAAGTTTTAACATCTCTAGGATTAGATGAAGTTATTACTTATTCATTAACAAGTAATGAAGATATAAATAAATTTACTAATGATAAATTTGATGCCGTAGAACTTTCATCTTGTCTTAGTGAAGATAAAAAACTCGTAAGATATAGTATTATTCCAAGTTTAGTTAAAACTATTGAATATAATTTATCAAGAAATAATAATAATTTAAAAATGTTTGAAGTATCTAATATATATTATAAAGATAAAAATAATTATATTGAAGAAACTAAAGTTGCAGCAGCACTTTCAGGTAATTATATAAATGAAACTTTTGATATAACAGGAATTAAAACAGATTTTTATACAGTTAAAGCAATAGTTGAAGAATTATTAAATTATTTAAATGTTAAAGGTAATTTTGAATTTAAAAAAGATAATTTACCTAAAGAATTTCATCCAGGAAGAAGTGCATCAATATATTTAAATAATGAACAAATTGGATATATTGGACAAATTCATCCAAGTATGTCTAAAAATGAAATATATGTATTTGAAATATCTGTTGATAAATTACTTGGTAAGAGTAGGGATAAAATAAAGTATAAAGAAATTTCTAAATATCCAGAAATTGTTAAAGATATGGCATTTACTCTTGATAAAGATATTGAGATAATAAATGTAATGGATGAAATAAAAAAACATGGTGATAAAATTTTAAAAGATGTTCAAGTATTTGACGTTTATACTGGAGAAAAAATAGATAAAGATAAAAAATCAGTTGCGTTTAAATTAGTATTCCAAGACGATAAAAAAACTTTAACAGATGAAGAAGTAATGTCAATATTTAACACTATAATATCTAAAATTGAAGAAAAATTTAAAGCAAATTTAAGAAACAAATAAAAAAATCTTGTCAAATGACAAGATTTTAGTTATACTAATATAATAGGGGAAGAGAATAAAAGGTGGTGTTTATTTATGCTTTTTGGTATGTTTAAAGAAAAAGAAGTAATTGATAACAATGGTGTAGTTCAAAACAATCAAAATGTTACAGATCCAGTTGAAGATTATGGCAATTACTTAGATGATCCAAATAAGGAAAATGTAGATTTAACACCACTTTCTTCATTTAAAAGTAGTTATACAGAGGAAGTTAGTGAAAATGCTCCAGTTCAAACACAACCTGAGACAATGCCACCACAATTTATAAATCAAATACCACAACCTTCTAATAATATTAATCAAACATTTCAAACCCCAAATTTTCTACCACCAATTCAACCACAAATGCAACAAAATATCAATGGTGGGCAAATTCCTAATAATAATTATAATATGTCATATTATCCACAAAATAATATGAATAATAGACAAATGGTAAATAATGCACTTTATCAAAATATGCAACAAAATAATATTAATGTGCCGCAACAACCCCAACCAAACATTAAAGGATTTCAAAATCCAAATCAACCCGTTCAACAATCTAATTTAATAAATCAAGGTGCATATAATCAACCAGTAAATAATATAAATCAAGTTCCTCAAATTCCACAAAGACCTATGCCACAAAATATAAATTTTCAATATAATAATATTCCTAATTCACAACCAATGATGAATAATATGGTAAATCAAATACCTCAAATGCCACAAATGCCATTCAATCAAAATTATGCTGATGTAAAAAAAAAATTGAAAATAGAGAATACTAATTTAAATGTAGAAAATAATATTCCAAATGAATTACAATTAAATAATA
>CANRCS010000018.1 GCA_947629195.1 uncultured Bacilli bacterium
ATCAAAGATATTTCCTTTCTAAACTCACTCTCGTCAATTTCATTATATCACGAGCCCCCAAATTTTACAACATAGCGAAAATATTTAATACGTAAGTATAAGGTAATATATCATAAAAATAGTTAGGATTTTCTTCAACTAGAGCATTTAATTTATCTTTTTCGGCAGTATTTAGATAGTTTCTAAATCCTAATATTTTAGCTGTTATCATTTCACCATAGGATGTTTTTCTATTTGTAAAAATTGCGAAAAATCCTGATATAAATATAGATATAAATGACAATATATATATTATATTATATTTTGGATTTAAATCCCTTACATATAGATAAGAGAAAATCCATAATACAATTCCTATGAATAATAATGTAAATGTAAGATACATTTTATTTTTTGCAGTCACATCATTAACTTTTTTATTCATAACACTTTCAAGGCAAGAATTTACTTTTGAAAGTGTTTTAGCAAAAGATGGATTTTCACTTAAAATAATTTCATCATTATTTATAAATAAATCATGATAAACTATTTGTTCAGTTAGTGATAATTTATTTGAATTATTTTTGCCGATATTTTTAATCTTATATTTGTTTTTTTGTATTTCTTCAATTGAAATATAGTTTTTACTAACTAAGGCTATTATTAAAGCAGTTGTCAATTTGGTTATAGATTTTTCACCATATATATATCCAACTTGTGCTGCATCTAAATTATCTGGAGGATAAAATTCAACAGTTTGAGAATATTTAGAAAAATCTTTTCCATATTTGTTCCATGAAATGAAACTATAAATTGATAATATAATTAACGCTAAACAAATTGTTAAACAAATAAATCCATAATTATTTGTTTGTCCAATAAAATACCCATCTTTTAAAAACATATTTAAAGTAATTGCATTGTCTAGTTGATAATTAAGTATATTTGCTTTTAGTGTATGTCCATTTATTGAATAATTGATATTTGAATTTATTTTCTTATTTTCTTTATAAAAGTTTATATTTTCTTTACTAATGTTAGTCGGCATATTTATAGTTAAAGACATATTTTCAATTTTTGTATTGTCATAATTATCAAAAATATTAAATACGAGTTCATCATAATTTTTATTATCATCTTTTCCCATATCATATCTATACATTATTTTATAAGTATGTAACCCACTATTAATTGTAGTTCTATTACTACCTACTCTAATGCCAATGCTATCACTGTTTTTATTTGTTACAAATTTTTCACCTTCAGCTCTTAGATTTGTAATTTCTACTTTTTTTGTTTTTATTTTATTATCTGAACTATAATACTTTAACCATAATGGTATTGATTTATATATTCCCTTAAAATCATTTTCAGGTATATCTACCGTTATAGTTTCTATAACATCTACTTTATTATTTTTATCAACATCCATAGTAACATCATAATCTTTTATATTAAACTCTGATGATATATATGAACCATTATTTTTGTATCTATTTGATTCTAAATTTGAAACAAAAAAAGGAATAGTAACCAACAGTAATGACCATACAAATAGTAAAATTATTGTTTTTAATGTTTTTTTACTTCTTTTCATAATCATAAATTTACTTTAACATTTTCTCTTTCTTCTTCATTTACTGCAAACATATTTCTTGACTTATAACCGAATATTCTTGCTATTAGGTTACTAGGAAACATTTCAACTTTATTATTAAAATCTCTAACGGTAGCATTATAATATTTTCTGGAATTAGCAATATCATCCTCAATTTGACTCAATTGTGTACTCAAATCTTTAAAATTTTCATTTGCTTTTAAATCTGGATAAGATTCTGCAAGTGCCATTATTTTATTTATGTTCTTAGATAAATTCTCGTTTGTTTTAATTTTTTCATTATCTGTCATATTGTCATAAGTGGTGTTTCTCATTTTAATTACACTACAAAGAGTATTTTTTTCATGTTTTGCATATCCCTTTACTATTTCAACAATATTTGGAATTAAATCCCACCTTTTTTTCAAATAAACATCCATTGTCGCAAATGCTTCTTCCACTTTATTATTTGCTTTTACAAAAACGTTATATATAGCAAAAAATGCAATTAAAATTAAAACAATAATTGTTATAACTATATATAGCCACATATCAATCACTCCTCAATTATAATTATATCATGCTACTATTAAATTTCTCACATTTTTTTAAAAAAATGTAGAAATTTGTTTCTTGTGTTATTTATTTTAGAAATTCTTCTATAAATTTTATAATGTTGATAAAATTGAACAATGTGTTAAAAGAAAATTGTATTTAAGGTGAAAAAGGATTGGTTAAATAACAAACAATATTTTACAAATTAATTATAAGTTTAGGACATATACATTTATAGAGGTGTTCTATGAAAGAGAAATACAAAGTAAATAATATATTTGATGAGGCAGGGATGACATTTAATGAATTAGTAAGCACGTTTTTACTTTCTTTTCTAGATAGAGAGCTCGATACTTATGAGATTAATGGTATAATCTCAAACTTGTAGATTGGATTATTATGATAACAGATACAACCTATAAAGTAGGAATATATTTAAGATTGTCTAGAGAAGATGAGAAATTAGGTGAAAGTGGTAGTATCTCTACACAAAGAGATTTATTATTAAATTATATTAGAGATAATGACTTATTATTTGTTGATGAGTATATTGATGATGGAGTATCAGGAACTACTTTCGATAGAGCAGGATTTAATCGTATGATTAAAGATTGTGAAGAAAAAAAGATAAATATGATTATTACAAAAGACACATCAAGACTTGGACGTGATCATATTGAATTTGGTTATTATGTTGAAAGATATTTTCCAGAACACAACATTAGATATGTAGCAGTAAATGATGGAGTAGATACTTTTAATCGTAATAATTCAGCAAATGATATGTTGGTATTCAAAAGTGCTTTTAATGATATGTATGTTAAAGATATATCAAATAAGCTAAGAAGTTCACTTTATACAAAAAAAAGAAATGGCTTATTTGTTGGGTGTTATGCTCCCTATGGTTATAAAAAATGTAAAGATGATAAACACAAACTTGAAATAGATCCTGAATCAGCTTATGTAGTAAGAAGAATATTTGATATGTTTATAAGTGGGAATAGTTTAACAGGGATTTGTGATACATTAACAAGTGAGCATATTAAAACACCAAGTATGTATAAGAATATGAGATTAGGACAAGAGAATGTTCACTATGGAGTATGGTCAACAAGAACTGTTGATAGTATTTTAAAAAATCCAACTTATATTGGTAATTTAACTCAATGCCGAAATAGAAAAGTAAATTATAAATCTAAAAAGATTGTCCATACAAAACCTAATGATTGGATTGTTGCAGAAGGTGCAGTAGAACCTATTATTGATAAAGAAACTTTTGATTTAGTACAAAAAATGTTACAAAGTAATAAAAATCGTGGTATTAAAGGAAATGGCATAACTGATAAACTTTTGTTAAGAGGATTAATTTATTGTAAAGAATGTCATCATACAATAGGATTTAGAGCACATTTACAACAAACACAAAAATATGGATTAGTTAATAGAATTTATGGTAATTGCAATTATTGGTCAAAAAGAAAAAAGCAAAATGTTTGTACTCCACATTCTATTAAGTATCAAGTTATAGAAGATATAGTTTTGGATAATTTAAGAGAGATGGCAAAGAAATATTTAGATGAAAAAACTATCGAGAGTATAATTAAAAATTCTGATAAATTAAAAAAGAAAAAAGATAGTATAAAACAGGAAATATTTAGATTAGAAAACAATATAGAAACTTTAAATAAAAAAATAGATATGTGTTACAATGACAAATTAGATGGTAATATAACTTTAGAAATGTATAAAAGAACCTATAATAATTTAACATTAGAAATAAATGAATCAAAGAAAAAGAAATTAGAATATGAGAAACTCTTATATGATTTAGAAAATAATAGGCTAGTAAACGACAACTACTATCTAGATAAGATAAAAGAATTTATGAGTATGAAAAATCCATCTCGTGCTCTTATTAGTTCATTAATTGATAGAATAGAAATAGATGAAGAAAAGAATATCGATATATACTATAAGTTTAAATTAATTTAAAAATCTCTTGCTACATGAACAAATGTTTGGTATAATATATACATCAGAGGAGGTTACTTATGAATCAGGATAAAATGCATTTAGTAAACAAGATATTTAATAATGAAACAATTAGAACTGTTTGGGATAAGAAAGAAGAAAAATACTTTATAAGTGTTGTCGATATAGTTAGTGTTATTTCAGAAAGTAATAATCCACAAACATACTGGAGAGTTCTTAAAAAGAGACTTAAAGATGAAGGAAATGAAACCGTTACAAATTGTAACGCTTTGAAACTTAAATCTAAAGATGGTAAATATCGTATGACTGATGTTGTTGATATTGAAGGAATGTTCAGAATTATTGAATCAATACCTAGCAAGAATGCAGAACCATTTAAAGTATGGTTAGCAAAATTAGGTAGTGAAAGAATAGACGAAACATTTGATCCATCACTAGCAGCTCAAAGAGCGATAGATTTATATAGAGCTAAAGGTTATGATGAAAAATGGATTGCAAAAAGAATCAAAGGTATTCAAGACAGAAAACAACTAACTGATGTTTGGAAAGATGGCGGTATAACTAAAGATTATGAATATGGAATACTAACTAATGAAATTTACAAAGAATGGTCTGGAATGAAAGCAAGTGAATATAAAGCATTTAAAGGAATTCGTAAAGAATCTTTAAGAGATAATATGACAGATGTAGAAGTTCTTTTAACGGATTTGGGGGAAACAGCAACAAGAGAACTTGCTAAAAAACATAAACCTTATGGAATAGATGAAAATAAAAAAATTGCAAGAATGGGTGGAAATGTCTCTAAAGTTGCAAGAGTTGATTTTGAAAGAAAATTGGGAGAATCAGTAATAACAAGTAATAATTCATTAAATTATAAATATATCGATGATAAAGAAAAAATCGAAAATAAATAATTGTATATTAAAAAAATTAAAACTTTGGTGAGTTATAGTTGTTACACCTGCTCTAAATAAGAGTTTTAAATTCCAAAGTGAATGGCCATACAATAATTCACAAATATATTTGTTACAATCTCTTATTAATGATATAAAGAATGATAAAACTTCTACATTTAAGAAAGATGATGGCAAGTATGTAATAGAAAGTACTGTCAACTATCCTAATAATAATAATTTAAAAACACAAATTATTTATTTGGATGATGATAAAAACTTTAAAGAAGTTCAAGTACTAGATGAAAATAAAACTCCACAAATTAAAATGAAATTTAATAAGGTTGATATGAAAGCAACATTTGATAATAAGCATTTTGCCTTAAATAATAATTTGGAAACTGCTGCTACAAATGAAGAGTTCACTCCTGTAAGTAAATTTGATAATCCAATATATCCAATGTATATGCCAAATGAAACACATTTAACAAGTGAAGATACAGTTAATAAAACAGATGGAGAAAGATTAATTTTAACTTTTGAAGGTGAAAGTCCATTTATGTTAGTTGAAGAAACTGCAGAAATTTCTGATGAACATGAAGTAACTCCTGTAATTGGAGAACCATATCTACTTGTTGATACAGTAGCTGCTATATCTGATTCATCAATTTCATGGGTTAGCAATGGAGTTGAATACTATATATCATCTGATGTTATGAATCAAGATGAACTGATAAATGTAGCAAAATCACTTAGTGTAATTGCATTAGAAAAATAGAAAAAGCAAACAAAACTTTTTCTATTTTTTTTATTTAATCAATTACAATCGTATTTAATATTTCTTTTATATATTCATCTGTAAAATAATCTAATTTTAAAAATGTAAAAATATATCTTTTGTTATTCTTTATAATACTAACTTCTTTAAAGTCACCTTTTAAATTAAAAATGTATCCATCATAATCACCATCTATTAAAGTAACACTACTAATTTCAGGTAAAGCAACTGCTACTAAAAAATTTAAGATATAATTTTCTTTCATATGTTTGATGCTAGTAAAAATATTATTTTTATTATTTTTATTTTCCTGCAAGTAAGAAAATAATTCAATATCACTATTAATATTATTTTCATCTAAGAAATCACTTATATCAGTATTCTTAATTATTTTATCATTCATACCAAAAATAGTAACATCTTTTCTAAACATATCTACATAACTTTCAGTTATTCCCATCCAAAAAGATGCTTTAACTTTATCATTCTCATCATATAAAGCATATTTTATAAAATCTTGATTTTCATTATTTTCTAATAATTTAAAATCTTTAAAGTCATTTTTAACTTTCATATTTTTAAAAGTCAAATACTCATTTTCATTTAATGTTTCACTCTTAATTGTTATTTTGTCCTTTATTTTAAGTCCATTTATTATATCTTTGTAATTTTCTACATTCATATTATCAACATTATAATAATATAGAAAGAATATTTTAAATCCAAAATATCCAATTATTAAAATTAAAAGAGAAATTAATACTATTTTAAATCTTTTCATTATTATTAGCTCCTATCATCTTAATAAGATTATAAATTAAAAAACAGAAAAAGTAAAATACCTTTTCTATTTTTTATCAGTTGAACCAAATCCACTCATTCTTTTTCCTGTTGCATTGTCATCATCTGTTACTAAGAATTTTTGGAAAACTACTTGTCCTATTATATCTCCTTTTTTAATTTCTAATGGTGTGTCTCCAATATTATAATATGCATACATAAATTCCCCATCATTATCAGGATTATTATAATAATCTGCATCTATAATACCTATTCCATTAGCTAAAACTAACTTTTTTTTACCAGGATTACTTGAACGATTCGCAAGCATATACCATTCATCTACTTGACAATATGCCTTTAATCCTGTATGAACTAATGTTGGTTTACAACCTTTCTCAAATGGTGGTATAACAACATCTTCTGCTGCTTCTACATCATATCCTGCACTATGTGCGGTTTTTCTTATTGGAAGATTTATATTTTTATCTTCCCAACCTTTTGCTACTTCAAATCCTCTTAATTTTACCATTTTAAATCTCCTATTTTATATTTTTACTGTTTCTTCATTCCTTCTTTTATTCTTTTCGTGTAATACCACTTTATTTTCTTTTAAAGATTTTTTAACATCTATTACTCTTTGATTTGATGAACCTCTAAATAATAGTGTTGGATCTTTCTTATCCATTTCAAATTTACCATCTACTAATACATCTATATATGAAAGTAATTCTTTAGTTTCTCTATGATTTTCTGCTTGTTCTAATAAATGTTCATATAAATATCCGGAATAACACCAAATATCTTTATCTTCATAGGCTTCATGCACTTTTCTTAATAATGGTAATAATCCTTTTTGATTAACAAATTCAAGGGGTTCACCTCCTAATAGAGATAAACCTTTGATATATGATGGTGATAAGGCATCCATTATTTCTTTAATAGTTTCATCTGTAAAGTCTTTTCCATAGTTAAAATCCCATGCTTCTTCATTGAAACATCCTTTACAATGATGTGTACATCCACTTACAAATAATGATACCCTAACACCTACACCGTTAGATATGTCATACTTTTTTATATCTGCATATTTCATAAAAGTCCTATAAATGTGTTACTCTTGATTTTATTTCTTTAGTTTTACCTACGTTCCAGAAATTTTCACCTAAATATCCACATGTTCTTCTAGTAACGTTCATTTTTGTTTTATCTTTATTTCCACAGTTTGGACATACCCAATTTAAGTCATCATCTATTTGTATTTCACCATCGAATCCGCATACATGGCAGTAGTCTGATTTAGTATTAAATTCTGCATATTGTATATTATCATATATAAATTTTACTACTTCTCTTAATGCTTCTAGGTTATGTTGCATATTTGGAACTTCGACATAAGATATTGCTCCACCTGATGATATAGGTTGGAATTGACTTTCAAACTTAAGTTTAGAGAAAGCATCAATTTTTTCTCTTACATCAACATGGTAAGAATTAGTATAATATCCTTTATCTGTAATATCTTTAATTGTTCCAAATTTTTCTTTATCTATACGTGCAAATTTATAACATAAACTTTCTGCTGGAGTACCGTATAAAGCAAATCCAAGCCCAGTTTCTTTTTTCCATTCTGCACATTTTTCTTTCATGTGTTTCATTACCTTAAGAGCGAATTTTTCTCCCTCTTTAGTAGTGTGTGATACACCTTTAATTAATTTTGTAAGTTCATATATACCGATATATCCAAGTGATAAAGTAGAATATCCACCTTTAAGGTATTTATCTATTTTTTCACCCTTTTTAAGACGAGCAATTGCTCCATATTGCCAATGTACAGGTGATATATCTGATGATGTTCCAAGTAATGCATGGTGTCTACACATCAAAGCTTCTTTACATAATTCTAGTCTTTCATCAAATAATTTCCAGAATTTATCTTCATCACCTTCTGCGACAATACCAATTTGTGGAAGATTTATACTTACTACACCTTGATTAAATCTACCTTCAAATTTGTAGTTACCATTTTCATCTTTCCAAGGAGATAAGAAACTTCTACAACCCATTGGACTAAATACATTACCTTCATAATTTTCTCTCATCTTTTTAGCAGAAATATAATCTGGATACATTCTCTTTGCAGAACATTTAACTGCAAGTTCTGTAATATAATCATATTTACCACCTGTCAAGTTGTTGTTTTCATCTAATACATATATTAATTTAGGGAATGCTGGTGTTACATATACACCTTTTTCATTTTTAATACCTTCATAACGTTGTTTTAAAATTTCTTCTACAATCATCGCATTTTCTTCTATATATTCATCACCATCTTTAATGTATAAGAATAATGTAACAAATGGTGATTGTCCATTAGTAGTCATTAAAGTATTAATTTGATATTGTATTGTTTGAACACCTGCAGATAATTCATCTCTAAGTCTATCTTCAACTATTGCATCAATTTGTTTTTTAGTTAGTTCACCCTTATATTTTTTAGTTAACTTTTTAGTAAATTTTTCTCTACTTTTTCTTAAATATTTACCTAAGTGAGATACATCTACTGATTGTCCACCATATTGATTAGATGCTACTGCTGCAATAATTTGTGTCATAACAGTACATGCAACTTGGAAACTTTTTGGGCTTTCAATCATTTTTCCGTTCATAACAGTACCATTATCTAACATATCACTAATATTAATTAAGCAACAGTTAAATATTGGTTGAACAAAATAATCTGCATCATGGAAGTGTAATACACCATCTTCATGTGCCTTACTAATTTTTTCTGGTAATAATATTCTTTTTGTTAAATCTCTTGATACTTCTCCTGCAATATAGTCTCTTTGAGTAGATGCAAGAGTCGTACTTTTATTTGAATTTTCTTCAGCAAGTTCTTTATTACTATTTTTAATTAGAGATAATATTGATTCATCTGTCGTATTTGCTTTACGAGCTAGTGCTCTTTTATATCTATAAAGCATATATGCTTTAGATAATTCATATTTATTAAAGTTTACTAATCCTTCTTCTATTTTATCTTGAATATCTTCAATTAATAATCTTTCTTTTTTAGTACTCTCAATACGTTTAATAATCTTCTTTATTTGTTCATCATCAATTCTATCTTTTTCATCAACTTCTGCATTTGCTTTAGAAATTGCTACTATTATTTTTTGTCTATCATATGGTACAGTTTTACCATCACGTTTTACTACTTTCATATTTGACCCTCCTACATTTTTTACAATTAAATAATATCACATAAAAAAATAAAAAAGTGTTGCAATTGCAACAAAAATGAAATATAATTAAATAAATTTGTAAAGGGTGTAAACTATGAAAAAAATAACTATATTTGATGATATAACAAAAGATGAAGCAGAAAAATTAATAAATGAACTTGATGCTAAAAAAATGCATTTTAATAAAGATGTTACTATTGCAACAAACATAAATAATATTAATTTAATCGGTATAATATTAGAAGGTAGTGCTACTGTTGTAAGATATGAATATAATGGAGATAGAAATATTATTGAAAAATTAAATAAAGATGATTTATTTGGTGAAGTATTTACTTCTAATAGTAGTAACGACTTATCAATTATTGCTACTTCACCATGTGATGTATTATTTATAGATTATAATATGTTAATAACAAGTAGTAATAAATATTCTACTTATAAAAATAAATTAGTGGATAATATTTTACAACTTCTAGCATTTAAAATTGTATCAATGAATGATAGAATTGAAGTTCTAACTAAAAGGACAATAAGAGAAAAATTACTAACTTTCTTTAATATTTCAACTAGGGATAAAATTAATAAGACTTTTACAATGCCATTTTCTTTTACAGATTTAGCAGACTATTTAGCAATCGATAGAAGCGCAATGACAAGAGAAATAAAAAATTTAAAAGAAGATGGAATAATTGTTATTAATGATAAGAGAATTACTTTATTAAATTAAATGATAATAGATTAATACCTATTATCATTTAATTTCCCAATTTATTTCTTTTATATTATTTGCTTTTAAAAACTCATTTGTTCTTGAAAATGGTTTTGTACCAAAAAATCCTTTATTTGCAGAAAATGGTGATGGATGAGCAGATTCTATAATATGATGTATAGGATTTGTTATTAATGCTTTCTTACTTTTCGCAAAACTTCCCCATAAAATAAATACTACTGGTGTTTGTTTTTCATTTATTTTACTTATTACTGCATCTGTAAAAGTTTCCCAACCATGATTTTGATGTGATGCTGGTTTATCTTTTTCAACAGTAAGAACTGAATTTAAAAGCATTACTCCTTCTTTTGTCCAACTAATTAAATTACCGTCTTTAGGTTCTTCTATACCTAAATCATCTTTTAATTCTTTAAAAATATTTTTTAGTGATGGTGGTTTGTTAACACCTTCTAAAACTGAAAATGATAATCCATGAGCTTCCCCCATACCATGATATGGATCTTGTCCTAAAATAACGACCTTTAAATCATCATAATCAGTATATTTTAAAGCATTAAATATATTTGGATAATATGGATATATTGTTTTTTCTTTATATTCATTTTTAACAAATTCCATTAATTCTTTAAAATATGGTTTTTCAAATTCTTCTTTTAATATAATATCCCACTTATTCCCTATCATAAAATATCACCAACTTTATTTAAGTTTATCATACTTTTTTTTAAAATGATAGTCCTTAATACTTTTTAATACGTCTTTCTTAAGTAAAAATATTGATATTATATTAATAATTCCAAGTATCGCAACAAATATATCTACAAAATTCCACAATGCATTAGCAGACATTATACTACTAAATAATAAAATAAAGATAGTTAAAATTTTTAAAATTAATGAGAAAACTTTATTTTTAGTTAAATATTTTAAAGATGCTTCACCATAATAATAACCTGCAATTATAGTAGAAAATGCAAAAAGGATTATAGAGATTACAACAACTAATCTACCAATTCTACCTGCAAAAAATGAAAATGCATAATTTGTTATTTCTATTCCATTAATATCTGTTAACACTAAAGTATTATAATCAGATAATATTATAACAAAAGCAGTAATAGTACATATAACAAGGGTTGTAAAATATACACCTAAAACTTGTATAAAACCTTGTTTAACTGCGTTATTATCGTTTGATGCAGATGATGCAATCGCACCTGTTCCAATTCCTGCTTCATTAGAGAAAACACCCCTTTGTATTCCAATAATAAACGATGATAAAACACCCATACCTAATGATTTAAAATTAAACGCTTGTTTTATAATTGATATAATTAAATTTGGTATTTTAGATATATTAATACCAATTATAGCTAATGAAAAACCTATAAAAATAATAGACATTATAGGTACTAATTTACTTGTGAATTTCGCAATTTTTTTTGTACCACCAAAAATTATTATACTAGATGTTATAGTAATTATTATCCCTATAAATAATGGGTTAATATTTACTATATTAATCACAGATTTCGTAATAGTATTAGATTGTATTGATAAAAATCCAAAGACATAAGTAATAATTATTAAAATTGCATAAAGTTTAGCTAAAAATTTTTTATTTAACCCTTTATCTATATAATATTGTGGACCACCAACACATGTATTATTTTCATCTTTTTCATGATATATAATACCTAATACTGTTTCTGAAAATGCATTAGGTGCACACAAAAATGCAGTAACCCACATCCAAAATATTGTACCAATACCACCAACATATATTGATAGAGCAACCCCAGCAAGCGAACCCACTCCAATTCTACCTGCTAAAGCCATAGATAAAGTTTCAAATGG
>CANRCS010000019.1 GCA_947629195.1 uncultured Bacilli bacterium
AAAGTTATCCACAATTATATAATAAGTATAGCATTTACCCCCCCCGAGTCAAGTTGAAGTTTTCCACAGGTTTGAAATTTTTGCAAAAAAATTTTTTGTACACTTTATTTTATTATACTTTTAACGCTAGTAAAACTTTTTAGTCTTACTAGCGTTAAATCATTTTACAAGCATATCACAAATAAGATTAGTTATTTCTGTTGGATTGTCGATTGGTAATCCTTCAATTAAACGAGCTTGTGCATATAGTACTTTACTATATTTTTTTAGTTCTTCTTTATCATTTTTATATAAATCTTGAAGCTTTTTAACTATTGGGTGGTGTGAATTTATTTCCAATACTTTTTGTGCATTAATAGATTCATCAGTTGGCATTGCATTTATTGTTTTTTCCATTTCTACTGATATTTCACCAACTGTTGATAAGCAAACAGGATGATTTTTTAATCTACTTGTAAATTTTACTTCTTGAACATCAAGTTCATCTTTCATTATAGTTAATAAATCTTTAGATTCTTCATTTAAAGTATTAAGTTCTTCTTTTTCTTCTTCAGTGTCTAAATCAATATTATCAGAGCAAACATTTTTGAAATCTTTATCTTCATATTTTGCTATTACTTTAAATACAAATTCATCTAAATAATTTGAACATAGAAGAACATCTTTATCTTTTTCAATCATTGTTTCTACTTGTGGTAAAGATTTAATTTGGTCAATAGAAGAACCACAAGCATAATACATATCTTTTTCTTCTTTATTATTTTCAAAATATTCTTTTAAAGTAACTAATTTATCTTCTTTAGAAGAGTAAAACATTAATAAATCTTGAAGTTTTTCTTTATCCATTCCAAAACTATTATATATTCCTGCTTTAATTTGTAATCCAAAAGCATCCCAGAATTTTAAATAGTCTTCTCTTCTTTCAGATTGCATACTTATTAATTCGTTCTTAATATGCTTTTCTATGTTATTAGAAATAGTTTTTAATACTCTATTTTGTTGTAACATTTCTCTTGAAATATTAAGTGATAAATCAGAAGAGTCAACAACACCCTTGACAAAACTGAAATAATCAGGAATTAAATCAGAACATTTTTCCATTATTAGTACGCCATTAGAATATAGTTGTAAACCTTTTTCATATTCTTTAGAATAATAATCATAACTTGCATGAGATGGAATATAAATTAGAGAATTATATTCAAGTACACCTTCTGCTTTTGTATGAATATGACTTAATGGTTTTTCGTAATCAAAGAATTTATCTGAATAAAATGTATTATATTCTTCTTCACTAATATCATTTTTATTACGTTTCCATAATGGTACTAAACTATTAATAATTTCTAGTTCTGTTTTATTATTATTTTCTACTTCTATTTTTATTGGATAAGTAATGTAGTCAGAATATTTTTTAACTAAACTTTTAATCTCATCAACTTCTAAATAACGATTATATTCTTCATCATCCTTAATTGTCAAAATAATATCTGTTCCATAATTTTTTTTGTTACTCTTTTTTATATTATAACCCTCAATTCCTAATGATACCCAAGAATAAGCATCATCAGAACCAAAAGCTTTAGATATTACTTCTACTTTATCTGATACCATAAATGCTGAGTAAAAACCAACTCCAAATTGACCGATGATATCAATATTTTCTTTCTTTTTATTTTGTTCTTTAAAATCAAATGAACCACTTTTAGCAATAGTTCCTAAATTAGTTTCTAATTCATCTTTAGTCATACCAATACCATTATCAGATATAGTTAAAGTTCTAGCATCTTTATCTGCTTTAATGATTATAGCAAAATCACTTTTTTTAATTTTTATTTTTTTATCAGTTAAAGATTTGTAATGTAATTTATCAATGGCATCTGATGCATTAGAAATAATTTCACGTAAGAATATTTCTTTATTTGTATATATAGAATTAATCATTAATTCCATTAATCTTTTAGATTCAGCTTTAAATTCTTTCATATAACATTTCTCCTTTTTAGCACTCCTAATATTTAAGTGCTAAATAAATTATATTATAAGCTAATATAATTGTCAATAAGTTTCCAAATTATTTTGATATTGTAGTTAAAAAAATTAAATAGATAGGCGTCTATCTATTTAATCCTTTTATAACTTTTTCATCTAATTCATCTTTATCATCTACGTCAAATATTCTTTTCTTTTTTGGTTTACCAAGATTTTTCTTTTCAATTTCAAGCCAAATTTGTGCAGCAATGAATATTGATGAATAACATCCAACAACTAATCCAATTAACATTGCAATATTAAACGTGTAAATATTATGTGATCCAAACATAAGTAGTGTTATTACTGGAAGTATTGTTGTTACAGATGTAATTACACTTCTTACAAATACTTGTCTTAAACTTGTATTTACAACATTTGTTAAATCTTCTACTGTTTTTGGTTTATCATTATACATCGTTTTTAAGTTTTCTCTAATTCTATCAAAACATACGATTGTATCGTTTATTGAATAACCTAATATTGATAGAATTGCTGCAATAAATATTGTTGAAACTTCAATTCTAAATATACTAAATATACAAATTATAAATAATATATCATGGAATAATGCAACTACACCAGAGAATGCATAACTGAATGTAAATCTTATTGTTACATATAATATAATTCCAATTGCTGCTAAAATTATTGATATGATTGCATTTTTAGTAAGTTGTTTTTTAACTATATTTGATACTACTCCAATATCAGTTTTTGCTTGATATTTTTCATCTAATTCTTTAGTAACTTTTTCAATTTCTTTTTTATCTAAGACTTGGTCTACTTTTACGTAAACATCTTTATCTGTGTTATTTATGTGACTAATATCAGATACATCATACTTCATATCTTTTTCTAGATAATTTTCAATATCATTTAATTTTAAATTATTTTCACTTGAAATAGTAATTGATGAACCACCTTTATAGTCTACACCTAAGTTAAATCCCATAAATACTGTTGAAATTAAACCTGCTACTAAAACTAAACCAGTTATAACAAAGAATTTTTTTCTATTTTTAACAAAATCAATTTTAACATTAGTAGTTTCTACTTCTTCTCTTTTATTAGTAACTTTTTTGATTCTATCTTTATTAAGTCCTAATAATAATTTTAATTTATTATCAAATTTTTCAGTTTTAATAAGTGAAGATAAAATACATCTATTTAAGTAAACCATTGTAAACATTGTTACAAAGATATTTATGATTAACATAGTTGCGAAACCTTTAACACTACTTTCACCAAACATGAATAGTATTATTGCAACTATTAGGGTAGTTATATTTGCATCTAATATACTTGTAAAACTATTTTTGTTACCTAATTTAAATGCATTTTTTAAGTCTCTTCCTAAAATAAGTTCTTCTTTAATTCTTTCTAGTGAAATAACGGCTGCATCAACTGCCATACCTATACCTAATACAAGAGCTGCTATACCAGGTAGTGTTAATACTCCACCAACTAAGTAGAATGTTAGGAATACTAAGAATGTGTATAATACAATACTAATACTTGCAACTACCCCAGATAATCTATAAATTAATATAAGTGTTAGTGCGATAAGTCCAATACCAATTGCTCCTGCAATTAAAGTTTTATTTAGTGAATCCGCACCAAATGATGCATCCACAGTTCTTGATGAAATTTCAGTTAGTTTAGTAGGCATACTACCGCTATTTATTAAATCTACTAAATCAGTAACCTCTTCATCTGTAAAATTACCTTCTATAATAACATCAGATGCAAAACCTTGTTTTACTGTTGCTGCTGACAAACATCTAGAAGTACCATTACCACAGTTTGCGCTTTCTTTAGAAAAACTATCTGTTGCTTCATCAAAGTCCAACCAAATAACTATTGTTTGATCTGTTGTTTGACTAACTTTAAGTGTTTGTTGATAAAATGTATCTTTATCTTTTACACTCAAACTAACTACAGGAAGTCCATTTTCATTTCTACCTGTTTTAGCTCCACCACTTTTAAGTACATCTGCATTCATAAGTAAATTATCAGATGTATCTCTAAATGTTAGATTAGCAGCAGTTCCCAAGATTTCTCTTGCTTCATCTGGATCTTTAATTCCAGCTAATTTAACTCTAATTTTATCATTACCTTCAATTACAATTTCTGGTTCTGATACACCTAATACGTCTACTCTTCTTGATAATGTTCTATATGTTGCATTAGCCATATCATTTGTAACAGTTTTACCATCTAAACTTTCTAGTTGATATAAAACTTCAAAACCACCTTGTAAGTCTAATCCAAAACTTATACTATTAAATAATGGTATTAAAGCAAATCCAACCAAGGCAACTAATAATACTAAAAATATTGTTAAAACTCCTATATTTACTCTTTTATTTTTTCTTTTTTTTGCCATTTCTATTTCCTCCTGAACTCTTCTCAGTAGCATTAATTACTTTTACTATTCCATAAACCAAAGAAACATATATACCTGCACAAGACACAATTATCGCAAGAATAGTAAGAATAATTTCATACGCACTACCACTATTATTCAACATAAATATTAAATCACTTAGTTGAATTGAAAATATTATTCCAAATAGAATTATAAAAATTATGGAAAATATAATTTGATTAATATTTTTATTCTTCATCTCTTAAACTACCCCAATTCTCAAAATATTTTTCTCTATTTAATGGTGATAAATTATCTCTTAAATATTCACTAACTACATAGCCATCAACATTTAATATATCATCTATTAAAGTTGAAAGTTCTAAATTAGTTGAATCCACCCATTTATTATCGACTAAATAATTCCATATATCATCACACGTTAACATAACATATTTCTGATTATGTAAATCTTGTAGTCTAGATTTAAGTGCGGGTAAAACAGTATTATATAAATCATCTACACTTTTGAATTTTTTCATATAACCTTTGTGTTCCTTTCATAACTATAATTATATATTAAAAAAAACAAAATTTAAAGATTTACTCATAATTTTGTTATATTAATTCAAAAAAATAAAAAAGTTTAAAGTTTTTGAAGTATTTTGGCATACTTTTTTACAATAATTATATGAGGAGGTAATTAAAATGGTTGACGATAAACCAAAAATTAGATACTTTATGTCAAATGATGTTGTCTTTAAATTATTATTAATGAGAAACGACTATATGCTTAAAAAGATAATTTGTATGTCAATTGGTATAGATATGAAAGATATTAAGAATATTGAAATATTAAATCCAAAGATAATGTATGATAATGAAGATGACAATCTAAGTAGACTTGACATATTACTTGAACTAAATAATGATGAAAAAATTAATATTCAAATGCAAAGTAGCAACGAGCGTAATTTTACACAAAGAATAGAATATTATTTATCCAGGTTATATATTAATAATTTAGAAAAAATTGAAAACTATTCTCTCTTAAACAAAATATATGGAATATACTTTATAAACTATAATGATGAAAATTATAATAATGCTTTTTCAAAAATAAGTGAATGTGATGTAGCAAACAATAAGGCAATACGTATTATGAAAGAAAAAATAATCTTTAATCTAACTAAAATAGATGAAATGAAAAAATATGGTTTTAGTGATGAAGAGATGGACATATTAAAGTTTATAAAAAGTGAAAATGAAAGTGAGATAAGTAATATGAGTTCAAGTAATAAAAGAATAGAAGAAGCAGTAAGACAGTTAGAAGAGATAAATGCAGATGAAGAATTAATGAAAAAAATATATTATAGAGATAAATACAACTATGAAATGAACGCTGCAATATCTTATGCTGTTGAGGAAAAAGAAAAAGAGCTTCAAAATATTCAAAAAGAATTACAGTCTATTAAAGATGCATTATCTATACTTATAAAGACATTACAAGAAACAGGAAAAAGCATAGAAGAAATCTCATTAATAACAAATTTAGACATATCTGACATAAAGAATATTCTAAATGAAAAATCTTAAAGTTATCTTTAAGGTTTTTTAATGTTGAAACTAATTTTAATTAAATTTATCATTAATTTTATTAATCCACTTTTTAGGATTACAACTAATTTGTTTATATAATAAATTATATTTTTTTAATTCACTCAAAATTTCAAAATCTTCATTAGAAATAAATATATTTTTATCATTAGATGTTACTATATCAAATCCGAATAAATAATTAGGTGTAGTATTAAGTACTATACACAAATTCTTAATCATTACATCAGAAGGTGTTTTACTTCCCCTCTCATATCCACAAATTGTAGATGCTGAAACATTTAATAATTTTCCTAATTGTTTTTGTGTTAATCCTAAATTTTCTCTTAATTCTTTTAATCTTTCTCTATTCACTTTATATATCTCCAATTCTTTTATAGTTATCCGCTTGTTAATTGAATTATATAAAAGTAAAAGAGATAAATCTGTCAAATTTACTATTAGAAAACTTTTTATATAATTTTATATATTAACATATATTTAATATAGGTGAACATAATGAAAAAAAATGTATTTATTAAATCTACATTAATATTAGTAATTGGTGGTTTTTTTACTAAAATACTTGGTATGATTATTAAAATATTTACAACTAGAATAGTGGGAACAGAAGGTATTGGTTTATATATGTTAATTACACCTACTTTTTCACTATTCATAACTTTAGCTCAGTTAGGATTTCCTATTGCAATTAGTAAATTAGTTAGTGAAGATAAGAAGAATAATAAAAAAATAGTAAGTTCTACTATATTTCTATCACTTATTTTTAATGTTATTTTGATTTTCGTAATTTTTTTAATTGCTCCATTTATGTCAAATGTACTTTTAAAAAATAAGGATGCATATTATCCTATTTTATGTATAGGTTTTACTTTACCATTTATAGGTATATCAAGTATTGCACGTGGATATTTTTTTGGAAAACAAAAGATGTTTCCACACGTAATATCTAATATTTTTGAACAAATTGTAAGACTTGGAATAATAATTTTAATAACTCCAAAGTTATTGGAGAAAGGTCTAACTTTTGCAGTATCAGGACTTGTAATATACAATGTTGTTAGTGAATTATTATCAATATTAATACTTTATTTCTTTTTACCGAAAAACTTTAGTATAAGTAAAAGTGAATTAAAACCAGATATGTCTGTTATTAAAGATGTAATGCAAATATCAATACCTACTACTTCATCAAGATTAGTAGGTTCCCTAGGGTATTTTTTAGAGCCTATTATTTTAACCCAAACCCTATTATATGTAGGTTATTCATCAAGTTTTATAACTACTGAATATGGTGTAATTTCTGGATATGTAATACAAACCTTACTTATGCCTTCTTTCTTTGCTTTGGCAATATCCCAAGCATTAATACCTGTAATAAGCAAATCTTATTCAAATGGTCATATTAGACATGCAAAAGAAAAAATGAAACAAGCGTGTTTTATTTCATTTGCAATTGGATTAGTAATCACTTCAGCACTTATGATTGCCCCAGAATTTTTCTTAAAGTTATTTTATAATACAACAGAAGGGGTACAATATATAAGAATTCTAGCGCCAGTATTTTTAATTTTTTATGTACAAGGTCCATTAACTAGCGCACTTCAAGCAATGGATAAATCTAAAGAAGCTTTTGCATCTACGTTTAAAGGTATAATAATAAAGACAATACTTTTATTTGTATTATCTTTACTTAAAATTGGTATGTACTCTCTTATTATCGCAACTATTGTTAATATATTATATGTTACTTATCATCAATATAAATTAGTTAAGAAAAGTTTAGAGTGTTAATTTTAATGATTTATCTTTATTTATCTTTTTAGCAATGTTAATATTTCTATAATTTATATCATTTGATACTTCTTTTATTATTTTAATATTACTTGGTATATTAACTACATCATTTTTATCTTTAACATCAACTTCTAAGAGTGCTAAAGATGTTTTGCTAAATATATCTAATCTAAAATATTGTTTATTTTCACTAAATGTATACCTAGTTTTATTAATCTCATATTTTGTATCACTTATATCAATTATTTTTTGATATTCTTTTTCACTAATTTTTTGATTTGTAATTACTTTTTTTGATAAATCATTTTGTTCAGATTGTACTGTCAAAAAGTAAGTAGCTTCACCATCAAAGATTCTTTTTCTTAACCTTTTTTCATAATCTGTATTTCCTAAATAGGTTTGAACTATATCTATTTTAGTTGAATTATCTTCATTAAATGAAAATTTAGAATTATTTAAATCAACTAAAAATTTTCTTTGAAATCTAAGTGAAGTAGGTTCTTTAAGTAAATTATATATACAGTCCATCATTCTATTTATTTTATCTTCAAAATTAGTACTGTTATCAATTATTTTTAAGTTGTTGTGTCCTGCCCAAGCATTAATTGTCTTTTTATCTAATTCTTTAGCTTCATCAACAGTTTCTCTTCTATGTTTATTATTTTCCACAGTATAATATTCTTCTTTACCATCTGCTGCTGTTACTAAATGAATTACCATGTCATATCTATCCATTAAATTTATTTCTTTTAAATCTAATTTTCTTAAAATTTGATTAAACTTCTTTTGTCCAATATATGCTTTGTTATCTATAACTCCTCTATCATGTATAATTACAACTTTTTTATTTCTATGTATTAATTTAGCGACTTCATCGTATATTTTTTCTTTTTGTAATTGATATTTTAAGATTATTTCTTGAAATTTAACTAGTCCAACTAGTGAAATATTTATGCCACTTTTCATTAGTTCAGTCGCACTTTCTGGGATAATAAAGACAACATAACCTTTTTCAGTTAACTTTTCTTCAATATTTGATAATGCAGTTGTCTTACCTGCACATGGGCCTCCAGTTAAAGCAATTCTTTTAATCATTTCTAACACCTACCTTATTTTTTTTATTAACATTTTATTAGTATCAAGTTCATGTAATGAAGCATGCTCTACACCAAACTGTTTTTTATCCATATCTGGAAGTCTATTTTCTAAAATGAAATAAATCATATTTATATTACCTCTATGTGTTATGAGTAAAACATTATCTAATTTTAAAATTACATCGTAAAAATAATTTTTAAATCTTTCATAAAATTCTATCATAGATTCTCCTTTTGGATATTTAAAAAATATACTGTCTACATCTATATATTCTGGATATTTTATTTTTTCTTTTCCATTTAGTAATCCTTTGTTTAACTCTCTAAGACATTTAGAGTATATAACATCTACATTTAAATATTTATTTACTATATCAGCAGTAGTGATTGCTCTTTTTATATCACTAGATATTATTTTATTTATTTTAAAATTACTATTTTTTATGAACTTGGCAACTTCTTCTACTTGTTTTTTACCAACGTCTACTAAATCAATATTACTCCAACCACCAATATATTTCTCATCATCTAATCCATGTCTTAACAAATATATCATTTTTACCTCCTATAATGCGTATAAAGTACGCATAACTATTGTTTTTAAAAATGTATCAAAATACATTTTTATTAGTAATTTTATTTTTAAATTTATATATTTTTGCAGGCTTTTTACCTTCAAATTTTTTAGTTTTATTAGTATCTACTATCAATCCTGAATTAATTAATTTCTTTCTAAAATTTCTTCTATCATATTTTTTCTTTAAAACACTTTCATATGCCATTTGAATTTCAGGAATAGTAAATCCTTTTGGATACAAACTTGATAAAATATTAGAATTACAAATTAAATCTTTAAGTTTTTCCAACGCACTTTCTAATATTTCGTTGTGGTCATAAGCAAGAGTTCCTACCTTATCTATTGCAACCCAATCAGCATCAACTGTTTTCATAGTTTTCTTTAAAACATTAACTTTATTAAAGTCAATTACTCCAATATAGCCTATCGCAATCATTCTCAATAATGGGGACCTATTAATTTTACTAAATACATTAAACATTTGTATATCAACATTTTCAATACCAGTTTTTTCTTTTATTTCTCTTTTCGCACCATCAATTACTTCTTCATTGTTATATAACGCACCACCTACTAAAGACCAATATCCTTTAAATGGGTTATTATCACGTTTTATTAACAAAACTTTTACAACACCATTATCAATAGTAAATAGTGTTGATATAACATGAATACCTTGATTTTTATATAACGGATTATTTACTTCCATAATATTTTCACACTCCATAATCTATTGTATATATTCCAATATCACTTACAAATATAGTATATGTGTATTTTATACGCTTGTCAATATTTATACTCAAATTATTAAAAAAATTACTCCAAGACAATTCAAATCCATTGAGTGCCTTGAAGTTTTCTAGAGATTTATCTTTTCACCATCTATCAAATGAAGACTAGCTCACCCTACTACGTATGGATCATCAATAGTGCCTGTTGCTTCAGTTACCATTATATCAGACTTCAGGTTAACTACGGGAAGAACTGACATCGAGATACCCTTAGCGACCTCCTTCGGTAAGGCGTAATACAAACCACCGGCAGAACCCCCAAACCAAGAATAAGCACAACTAAAGAAGTAGTCAGGAGTGGCGGTCCAGAAATCACCACTTTTTCCAAATAAGTAGTAGTAATAATTGGTTTGAAAAGGAAGCCCGCCTGCGAACATTACTTCATCCGCTGTTATTAGTCCCACTTTTAAATCTGTATATAATCCTCCATAATTTTTTGTTGTATTTGGACATTTAAAACTTGGGGTTGGTGGATCATTGTACTCAAGTCTATTATATGCTCCATAATCTATATACCTTTCTTCTTCTGTTGTTGTTGATGTATCATTACAAAATTTTGATGTCTCTATATATTCATCATAAGGCTTCATATTTTTATCATACCAATCTTCCAAATATTTCTTTATTGTACTATCTTGGACATTTCCTTCGTCGTCTAAAAATGTGTATCCTACGTATTTTTCATCATCAGAATTTTCATTAAATAGACTATTTCCTATACTTCCATCTGCTACTAATCTTATTGTTCCATCTCCATTGATTCTTACTATTCTCCATAGCATATCTTCTACTGCTAAATGACTTCCATAATAATAATCATCTTCTTCCCATTTCAATCCATTAAATTTTACGTAGTTATCTTCTACTGCTCCTCTAAAATAGTATGTTGGCCCATCATCATCTTCGTCCTCTATTAATCCTTCATCATCTGTTGCAACTGTACTAAAGTCTGGTTTTTCTTCTTTTATCGGAGAATTGTTGTCTTTTATCAATTGAGCTAATAATACTTTTTCTTTTGCTTTTTCAAAACTTAATTGATTATGTCCTTCTGCTAAGTCTAATGGATTATATGAATATCCTCCATCTACTCCTAATTCTATCGTTATATCACTTGTTGATTGGTTTCTTATTACTACTGTTTTTTCTTCATCTGCATCTTTTTCTAGTACTCCAGTATCATAGTTTTCTTCTGTTGGCGCTGTAACTGCTATTACTGTACCATTTGGTAATGTATTTGGACTTATTGGCTTGTAATATAGTTTGTATTTTGCTGCTATTGGTGTTGTATTTGTTATCTTTAGTGGTAGTTCTATTTTTTGGTTTGCATTTACTGTTATTTGCTTACTACTTGAATTATAACTACTATTACTACTTGTTACATCAAATGTTATTAGTCCTGCCTTTATTGTTATTGCATTTCTTTTTTCTATTGTTCCATCAAATATTGCTCTTGATCTATATATTGTAAATCCTACTATGGTTGCTACTAAAATTAGAGTTACTACTACTATTTCTTCTACGTGCTTTCCACTTTTTATCTCTTCATTTATCTTTTTTATCTTCTCTTTCATTTTTGCTATACCTCTTTTCTTATAAAAAGTTAT
>CANRCS010000020.1 GCA_947629195.1 uncultured Bacilli bacterium
AAAGAAAAAGAAACTAAAAACAACGAATAATCTCGTTGCTTTTGGTGGTGTCTTTCAATTTGACTGTGAATTGTAACTAAAATTGATCTTTTGTGTGATTTATTTTCCACCCAATTTCTCATGCATTCCATAACTAAAGGTTATGGAATTAATACAGAACGGAAACCAAAGGTCATTGAGGAACGGCCAGTGCCGTCGAGGAAGGAGCAGAAAATACCAGAATCGTCAGGAGTAGTAGTATTCCCACCTCGTTTGAACCACGGGCTGACGGGGGCCACAAAGGCACCAGTATCAGTAAACCATTTCTTCGTTTCGTACGTTGCATCTCCTTTTATTGCATTTTCTTTTTTAGAATCATAAGACCAAGAAGTTCCTGTGTATTTATCCCAATACTTTTGCTCTGGAAATGCCGTGAAGTCTGATTCATCTGGCGTTCCTTCCCAGTTGCCCATTACATATTCATCTGCTCCTCCATTCATATCATATATTCCATATATTGTTCCTGTTGTACTTGCTCCTGTTCCTTTTAAGATATCTTTTGTTCCTGTACATTCTTTTGTTGTTGAATTTATTGTATCACAACTTTTTCCATTATATGAGTATGTACCATTTGGTGTATGACTTGCAATTGGTGTTCCACCACTTCTTCCTGTGTATGTATATGTTCCTGGATTAGAATAATCATAATTATTATTTATATATATTTCTTTATCTGCATCTTTATAATTATCGTTTCCATTTTTTCCATATTTACTTTGTGATAAGTACGCTACTGCTCCCCATTCTGTGTTTTTCATCATGTGGGTATCTGTTGTACTATCTGTTAGTCCATATGTTCCGTTTCCTGCAAATTTTAACGACGTCTTGAATTGATTGCTCAATGTTTGCAATATAAGTGATTTAACATCTGGTTTTATTATTGGATTTAGTACTTTATTACAATTTGTTGAAGATGAATAACCATTACATGTTGTATCATCTGTTCCTGTTTCAAATTTTCCTACCCATATTCCTGTTAGCTCTTTATCCCATCCTGTATGTGAACCATTGCTTACTTGTGTTGATGTTAATAAAGTTTGTTTATTTCCATTTCTAAATGCTGGATGTGTATAATAACAATCTGTTGCATCTATCGGACATGATGATAATGCTGATCCAGATGTCTTCGTGCCACTTTCAAATATTACATCTATTTGTGGTGGATTTGTTACATTCTTTGAACTTCCTATACTTCCTGTTATTTTATACTTGTATCTTGGTATCCATACCCACATACTATTTATGACATCCATTGGTAGTGTTGTTCCTGCTCCTGCACTTCTCAAGCTTGCATCACTTACTGTTACTGCGTTTGCCCACCATTGATTATCATAGTTATACCATTCTTCATTTGTGTTTGCTACTTGCCACACATCGTCTGTCTCATTATATACTACTGGTATCATTCCTTCTGCAAGTTCTGGAGGATTTGGTTCATTTATAATTTCTGGTAATGCACTATCATCATATTTTATATCGATATTCTTAGATAAATTAGAAAAAGATAAACAACCACCTTGATCTTGAGCATATTCACCATTTAATTTATTACCTGATTTTGTTATTTTTACTCCAGATAATCCTGAATATGCAGCTCCTTTAGTGTTGTTTGGTATTTCATCTAATAAATCTATATTAACCATATCATCTAAAGTCATGTAATAACATTTACCTGAAGACATTGATTCTCTATAATCATTTGCCCACATTTTTGCAAGAGATACAAATTCTTTTGCTTGGGTACTATCGACTTTTTTAGTATTTCTATTCATTATTCCAACAGTTGCTGGAATTGCTATTGCAGCGATTAGTCCTAATATTGCTACAACAGCTAATACTTCAATTAATGTAAAACCATTTTTATTTTTCATATTTTCAACTCCTATATTATTAATTTCTTATTTAAGACTTTATAAAATAATTAGCTATCATCAAGTAGTACATCATATGGAACAATGTGATTTATTTTTTCTTTAACCTCATTACTTCCAAAATTAGTGCTATCAATTTGTGAACTTACAATTTTAGCAATAGCTAATACTATTATAACAAGAAATAGAAATGCAGAATATAATGCTGCTGTTGCAACAAAACCATTATTATTTAACTTTTTCATATAGTATCACTTCCTAAACTACCACTAGTAGTATAATCCATATCATTTAAATAATATATATTAATATCTGAATCTTCATCATTTACTAATGTTTTTATAGTCAACTTTAAATATTTTTTTTCACCATCTAGTTTGTATTCAGTTAATGATAAATTTTTATATTCTATATATTCGTTTGATTCAAATGGTTGTCCATCAACATAAAGTGTTCCACTCTCAAGTTTTACACTTATATCATTATAAACTTTAGTTTCTGTATTTTTAAAACTGAATGCATATCCATTGGCAATACTTGAAATAGAAGCAATATTTTGTGTTGCAAATTTAACTGATAAAATATTATGAATTGTAGTCTTATCTTCAAATTCATTTCTATATTGTATTGTATCAGATAACATACTAGTCATATGTATTACTGTATTTATTATAATAAGAGATACTATTGATACAAAAGTTATTGAAACAATTAATTCTACTAAAATAAATCCATTCTTTTTCATCATATCACTTACCTAATCTATACATATTAATTGATGCGAATTCCCCATCTTCAAATTCTGCCACTAATCTATATAGGTACTTATTACCTTTTTTATCTTTTTGTAAATATTCTATATATTTTCTTAGATATGTATCTCTATTAACTTTAGAAATAATAAGACCAGTACTTTCTAAGTCAATATCATAATCTGTAAAAAACAACTTTTTTATATTCATATTATCTATTAAATTAGTAAATGTTTGTTTTACATCACTATCAGTAATAAAATCTGCTGGTACATATTCTTTTTGATATAAAACTTTAATAACTTCATTTGATGGATTATCTATATAATCACATAATTCGTTTACATCATAATTTCTATATAAAAATACTTTAATTGCATTCAAATCATATAAATGATCTGCTGCATCGTAGGTTGCACGTTTTTCAAATGTCATTGCTATATTTTTAGTTAATACATATGTTGGAATAGATGCAATAAAAATTATAACTGTAACAATAACAGATTCAATAAATACAAAACCTTTTTTATTTTTCATCTATTCCAACACTCCTTTTATATATGATTTTTTTTGCAAGAATGAATTATTATTTAATATCTATTAGATTCTAAGGGACTAGAACTGCAATATAACCATATTTTTCATAAGAACGACCATCGCACTGAGTACCGAATATGCCCGCATTATTAAGACTCAAACCGCGAAGAAACCACGGAGATTCCGAATCGATAAGCAATATCGAATCAGAATACCAATTCATTGTTTCATATGTTGCATCTCCTTTTATTGCTTTTCCTTTTGTTATATCACTTCCACTTGTTCCTGTATATTTGTCCCAATATTTTTTATTCGGAGGAGATATACTAAAATATCTATCCGTTTCTCCTTCATAGTTACCCATTACATATGATAAAGTCCCTCCTACCATATCATATATTCCATATATTGTTCCCGTTGTTGAAGCTCCTGTACCTTTTAATATGTTTTTACTACCTGTACACTCTAAAACTTCTGTATTACATGTTTTTCCATTGTATGAATAACTTCCAAATGAAGTAGTATTACTATCTATCATCCCGCGACTTCTTCCTGTAATATAGGAACCTCCAGCCAGAGTAGGGTTAGCATCATTTTTATATATTTCTTTATCTGTACCTACATAATTATTATTTCCATTTTTTCCATATTTACTTTGTGAAAGGTATGCTACTGCTCCCCATTCTGTGTTTTTTATCATGTGGGTATCTGTTGTACCTGTTAGTCCATATGTATCATTTCCAGAGAATGTTACTTCTCCTGTATTACTATCCATTGTTCCTCCTACAAATTTTAGAGTTGTTATAAATTGCCTACTTATACTGTTATCAATTAATATGTTTATATCTGGTTTTATTAACGGTGTGTCATTACTTCCACCCATTTTAAACTTTCCTACCCATATTCCTGTTAATTCGGTGTCCCATCCTGTATGTGAGCCGTTGCTTATCTGTGTTGATGTTAGTAGTTCCGCACTATTTCCATCTCTAAATGCTGGATGTGTATAATAACAATCTTCTTTTGCATCTGCATCAATAGGACATGTTGATAATGCCGATCCTGTTGTTGTTGTCCCACTTTCAAATGCCACTTCTATTTGTGGTGGATCTGATACATTACTTGTACTTCCAATATAATCACTCGGTATTTTATATTTATATCTTGGTATCCATACCCACATACTATTTATCTTATCCATTGGTAGTACTGTTCCAGGCGCTGCACTTCTTAATGATGCGTCACTTACTGTTACTGCATTTGCCCATATTTGATCTTGATATGCATACCATCCTTTTGATTGGTCTGCTACTAGCCAATTATCTGTTTCTTCATCATATACTACTGGTATCATTCCTTCTGCAAGTTTTGGAGGATTTGCTCCACTTTTATCTGTGAAATGAGGTATTTCTTTTCCAGCTTCAGGTGATGCTCCTCCTTCTGTTGGGGTATCATCTTTATCAGGTGATGGCACAGTTAAATTATTATATGTCAAAGTATTTGGTAGCACATTGGAAAATGAACTACAATCACTTTTTACATTTTCTTTATATTCATAACTTAATTTATTATCTTTTTTTGTTATTTGTATTCCCGATAATTCTGGATATGCTTTTCCATCTGAATCATTTGGTATTTCTGCTAATAAATCTATATTAACCATATCAGGTAAAGTCATATAGTAACACTTATTATCAACCATTGATCCTTTGTAATCATTTCCCCATATTTTAGCTAATGACTCAAATTCTTCTATTTGTGCACTATTTACTTTGTCATTACTATTACCAATCATACCTACTATTGATGGAATAGCTATTGCAACAACTAATCCTAAGATTGCGATTACTGCTAGTAATTCCACTAGTGTAAACCCTTTCTTATTTTTCATATAACCAACTCCTATACTATTATATAAATAGTATAGCATTTCAAACTTTTCTAGTCAATTACTCATCATGCAAAAATTAACCCAATTATCACTCCAAATATTATGCCACCTAATACTTCAATTGGTTTATGTCCTATTTCTTCTTTTAATATCATATATGTTTTTTCAGTATTTCCTTTACTTATATTATTGATAAGTTTATTTAATGTTATTGCTTGATTTTCAGTTTCTAATCTAACTCCCATAGAATCATACATAATAATTAAAGAAAAAACCAATGATATAGCAAACAATATACTATCTATCCCTTCATTTATTCCAATTAGTGTCGTTAATGAAAATACAAAAGCGTTATGAGAGCTTGGCATACCACCAGAACCACTGATTAATCTTACTATATCAAATTTTTTATGTTTAATTGACTCTATAATAAATTTTATAATTTGTGTTAATAATACACTAATAAACGGTACAATTATATAGTTATATTTTCCAAACATAAACTCACTTCTTTTCTATATTTAATTTCTTTATATCCTTAATAAACTTTTTACTTTTTAAATATATTCCAGTATATCTATCATAATAACTACTAATAAACATGTCAAGTTCATATTTTACTTTATCACTAACTTTTAATTTGCTAATCTTTGAAATATCTACATAATAAAACATTCTTATTAATTTAATTGTTTTATCACTTACTATGTATTCATCTCTTCTACATTTAGAACAAATATATCCTCCTCTATCTCCCGAAATAGTTACAATATTTGTTTTATTACCACATATCGCACATTCATCAATAATAGGCCTTACTCCTAAATAATCTAACATTTTAAGTTCTATAATATTTGTTATAACCGCACTATCAAATCCCTCGTTAATTTTAATTAAACCATCTATTAAAATATCAAAAACTTCTTTATTGTATTCATGTTTCATAACTTGATTTACTAGTTCTAATAAATAACAAGCATAACTTACATTAGTAATATCTGTTTTTATATTTTTAAGATTATCTATAATATCTACATTAGTTAAAGTTGATAATCCATTTTCTTTATAATATATATGAAAATAACCAAAAGTAAGCTTAGTAGAAACGCTTCTAAGCTTACTTTTCATATTTCTAGCACCCTTAGCTATTACCCCAATTGTACCATATTCTTTTGTTAATATATTTAAGATTTTACTTGTTTCTGAATATGGAGTTTCACTGATAATAATTCCACAAACTTTAACTAATTCCATATATATCACTTCTCTAATCTTTTATTAACTAATTTTTTATATGCCATAAAATATTCAATTTTTCCTGTCTTTTTAAATAATTCCCATGCGATTAATTCACTCATCAAACTCACCTCTATTTTTATAGTGAGTTCTAATTAAAATATTTATTCACTTATTTTTCAAAATCTTTAAATCCAAGTTCACTAAGATAACTTTCCTTATCTCTCCAATTTTTAACACATTTTACATATAATTCCAAATATACTTTTTTATTAAATAATTCTTCTATATCTTTTCTAGCTTTAATTCCAATTTCTTTAATCATTTTACCATTTTTACCAATTATTATTTTCTTTATATTATCTCTATCAACTATTATGCAAGCATTTATATTAACTATATCTTTTTTATTTTCAATTTTCTCAATAACACATGTTATTGAATGAGGTATTTCATCATTTGTAAGTTCTAAAACCTTTTCTCTAATATATTCTGAAATAATAAATTCAGTAGAAGTATTTGTTATAACATCATCGCCATAATATTTAATATTATCTACCATATAATTTTTTAAAACTTTAATTAAAGTATCAATATTTTTATTTTTTAAACTAGATACTGGTATAATTTCACTAAAATTATATAAATCTTTATATTCATCAATCTTTAAAAGTATTTCATCATTAGTTAATTTATCAATTTTATTTAAAATTAATATAACTGGTTTTTTAACACTTTTTAATTTTTCTATTATAAATAAATCACCATTACCTAATTTTTCACTAGCGTCAACTAAAAATAAAACTACATCGACATCTTCAATCATCATATATGATTGTTTATTTAAATATTTTCCTAATTTATATTTAGGTTTATGAATACCAGGAGTATCAACAAAAATAATTTGTGTATCATTATCATTATAAATACCTTGTATTATATTTCTCGTAGTTTGTGGTTTATTAGATGTTATCGCAATTTTTCTACCCATTATATTATTTAGAAGTGTAGATTTCCCAACATTAGGTCTTCCTATTAAACTTACAAATCCACTTTTCACAATATATCATCCTCATCATTATTTTCATAAGTACATAAGTCTTTAACTTTTAATGTTCTACTTTCTCCATTTTTATTGTAACAAGTAATTTCTGTATCATCATCTAAAAATTCTGTGAATACTTGTCTACATACATGACATGGAAAACTAATTTTATCACTGTCAACCATTACATATAATTTTTTAATATCTCCTCTAGTATAACCATGAGTAACTGCATTAAATATTGCGTTTCTTTCCGCACATATAGAAGCACTATATGAAGAATTTTCTACATTTACTCCATAATATTCTTTATCATCACGTGTTACTACAATCGCGCTTGATCTATAATATGAATACGGTGAGTATGCTCTTTTTAATAAAACTCTTAATTTATTTACCATATAAATCCTCTTTCTATTCTCTATTTTCTATTACATAAATATTCCTACTATTTTAGGTATGAATATTACAAGTCCACCAATTAGTGCAGTAAAACATAATATTAATACAGCAGTTGATGCAGTATCTTTTGCAATCTTAGCAAGTGGATGTATTTCTTTAGTTACTAAGTCTACTAATGCTTCAATAGAAGTATTAATTAATTCAGTAGCAAGAATTAGTCCTATAATAATTATACAAAATAACCATTCAAATGTCGATATTTTAAAAATAAATCCAAAAATTGTAACTAAAAGTGCAGCTAGTAAAATTATTATAATATTATGTTCAAATTTAAACGAATAAACAAATCCATCTATTGCATGAAAAAAACTTTTCTTATATCTTTCTAAAGTAGTTCCTCTATCTTTATTTCTAACAATCTTTACCTTGTTCATTTTCCCTTTTAATGCCATAACTATCTAATATCTCCTTTTGCTTATCAAACATAATTTTTTCTTCATCACTTGACATATGGTCATATCCAAGTAAATGAAGTAAACCATGTATGCTTAAGAATGCAAGTTCTCTAAGTAATGAATGATTATATTCTACGGCTTGAAGACGTGCTTTGTCAATAGAAATGTATATATCTCCTAACATTCTATGATCTAATTTTATTGTCATGTTATCTTCGAGCGCAAAACTTATTACGTCTGTTTCCCTATCTATTTTCCTATAATCTCTATTCAACTCTCTAATTTTATTATTATCAACTATTATAATATTAAACTCAACATCATCTAATTTCTCATGAGATAATGCATAATCAATTAGTTTTCTAATTTCATCTAATTCTTCTATTTTTTCACTTGTTTCATTTATTATCTCAAAATAATTCAAAATAACCACCCAATCTCAATTAACCCATAAATATTTAACAAATATAAAATGAGAACTATAACTATTATAATACTTATTATATTTAAAAACCATGTTTTTTGTACAAATTTTGGTAAATGAATTATAGATTTGTAAAATAAATATCCAACAATTCCTCCAACTACATTTAATATTATATCATCTACATCAAATACTCTTCCAATTACCAATTGAGTAGATTCAATAGTAATAGATGATAATATAGTTATTATTAGTGTAGATATACTATTTTCACTTCTCAAATAATAACTAATATAAAAACCTAATGGTATAAATAAAAGAATATTTCCAAGAACATTTTTAATAAATAATGGACTTCCAAATTCATATCTAAACATCTCTTTAAATAGTGTAAAATTGGATGTACCATAATTTACATCTTGGAAAGTTACAATGTAAAATAATGATAATATATATATTATAAAACTTAAATGTATTAGTTCTTGATACAACTTAAAATCTTTAAATTTGTTTTTAATAAGATAAGAAATTCTAATAGAAGATATGATAGTAACAACAATTACTATCATTGGCCAAATATATTCAAATATGTTTTTAACTGTATCTACCATGATTATTCCTTCTTATCTTTAATTATTTCACTCTCTTTTATCTCTTTTGTAGTGTCAATTCTTTCACATACACTAAAAAATATTTCTAGTACTATTTTACTATCTTTTTGGTAAAATTTCAAATTTTTTTGATCTATTATATATTCATCTTTTTTTAGTGTAGATTCTATCTTTTCTTTAGCAATTTGATTTGCTTTTATTAATGCTTCTTCAGGTAAAAATACGCTATCTTCTCCCCTAGTTTCATATTCTTTAACTTTTAAAAATTTTATAGGAAGTAATCTACTTTCTAATAAAACTTTGCTTTCCTCTTCATAATTTTTATATTTATTAAAATCAAATAAAGATATTTTATTATTTAAAAATTGTATTTTATATACACGTTTTTGTTTATTTGTAAATGTAGTTTTATTGTAAATTAGGGGCATTTCCATAGAAACTGTATACCATACTTCTGCATAAGCACTTCCCTTGGCGCTGACAATTGCCTTAACATTTTCTCCATATGTATCCATTATGGTACCAGAAATTATTACATCACCTTTTTTTACATAATCGTTAACGTTTTTTAAAATTACACCTTCACTTGATTTTACACTTCTTATAATCCCAGACTTTTTAGCTACTATGTCTTGTTTTGGATATGTTTTCTCATCTTCATTTAGTTTTCTTTCTTCTATTTTTACAATTAACTTTGTACCAGATACTTCTATTTCCATCCATTCTAAACTATCTTTATTATCTTCCAGTATTTTATTTGTTATATTTTCTAAATCATCATATTTCTTTTTAAAAGTATATTTTTTAATCCCATTTTTTTCTAGTTCTTTCATTACCAAATTTCTAATATTTGAATTAGAGTGTACAACTTGTATATCAAAAACTATATTAGATAAAAATAATATCATAAAATATCCTATTATAAATAGGATTATCAAATATTTATTTTTCTTTATTTTACTTAAAAATGAATCAATACCATTACTTCCTGTCACTTTTATATCATATATAGATTTTATTTCAATTATCTTCTCATAATCATATTCATATATTTTTATATTAACTTCTTTTCTACTTATTTTATTAACCTCTAATAATTCTATACCTAATTTATATATTCTTTCTATAAATCTATCTACATTTCTTCCTGTTATTTTTAAATTTATCGTATTATCAAATCTATTTAATATAATATTTTTCAAAATATCACCTAAATTCTATATTTTCTACATCACCACTAATTAAAATTTCTTCTTTAGTAAGTTTTTTAATTGTAATATTTTTACCATTTAATATAACTTCTTTTTTATCTATGGATACTATAAATTTATTTGAATCAAATGATTTAATATTAATATAATTAGAAATATATATATTATTATTAAATATTAAGAGTTTACTATTTTTATCATCCAAAAAATTTTTAACTGAATTAATAGGATTCATTTTTACCACCTACATTATTTTATTCAAATAGCATTAAAAAAAGACAAGTAAATTGTCTTTAATTTGAAACGATGTATGGAGTTTTATAAGTCCCGTCTCCTTCAGTATACGGTATATCAGATCTAAGGTTGATTACGGGACGAGTTGCCCACAGGTAATACACATCTTGGTTTGCCACTCCACCACCTCTGTCCACATACCAACCGATAGAAATGTTCATAAGGGCACCAGGAGTCATGGTCCAGAAATCATCGCTTTTTTTTGATAAGTAGAATGAATTATTTGTTGTGTAAACAGGGCCTCCTGCAAACATTGCTTCATCTGCTGTTATTAGTCCTATTTTTAAATCTGTATATAATCCTCCATATGGTTTACTAGTTTTATTACATTTGAAACTTGGTGTTGGTGGATCATTATTGACTAATCTATCATATGCTCCATAATATATAGCTAAATCTTCAGTTGATGCTACTGATGTATCATTACAAAATTTTGATGTTGCTATATATTTGTCATAGTCCTTCATATTTTTATCATACCAATCTTCTAGAAATGTCTTCACTGTACTATCTTGAACATTCCCTTCATCATCTAAAAATGTGTATCCTACGTTCTTTTCATCATTATAGTTTTCATTAAATGCACTTTCTCCTATACTTCCATCTGCTATTAATCTTATTGTTCCATCTCCATTGATTCTTACTATCCTCCATAACATGTCATCTCCTGCATTATGATAAATTCCATCTGAAGTTTCCCATTTTAATCCATTAAATTTTACATAATTGTCTTCTACTTCACCTCTAAAATAGTATGTATCTCCATCGTCATCTTTATCTTTTATTAATCCTTCATCTGTTTCTGAAATTTGACTAAAATCTGGTTTATCTTCTTTTATTGGTGCGTTATCTTCTTTTATCTTTTTACTGAGTAGTTTCTCTTGTTTCTTGCCATAACCTTCTAGTTTTATTCTTGCTTTAAATGTTGTTCCCATTAAGTCACTTTGATCTTCATCATTTTCTGATAACCATACATATAATATATAATCTCTACTTGCGTTTGCTGCAAATTCTATATTTTTTCCTACATTTATTTCTGTTCCTGCATTTTCAAAATTACCTTCTTTTACTGGTTCACTTATATTTTTTTCATACAACGCA
>CANRCS010000021.1 GCA_947629195.1 uncultured Bacilli bacterium
CTAAAGATGGATATTTTAATTAATATTCCATCTTTTTTCATATTATTTTTTTTACTTCATATACTTTATTAAAAGGAGAGATCGTAATGGACAAGGTACAAGAATTAGAAACAATATTAACACATACAATAACACTTAATGAAAGAAAAAATATTGTAATTACAGGAGTAAAAAGAATAGAAAGTTTTGATAACGAGGAATTTCTAATAGAAACATTATTAGGATTTTTAACTGTCAAAGGAGAAAAATTAGAAATTATAAAATTAGATACCTATCAAGGTAGTATTTCAATAAAAGGAAAAATTAATTCATTTAGCTACATTGAGGATGGTAAAACCAAAGAAAAAGAAGATGGAATATTTAATAGGTTATTTAAATAATGGTTTTAATTATTCAAATTAAATCCCTAATTTTTTCTTTCTTCTTTGGAATTATTCTATATTTTATTATTAATTCATGCGAAAAATTTTTATATGGTAACAAAAAAGTATATAACATTTTAAGTGCATTTTTAATATCCATATTATCTTGCTTATTATATTTTATACTTATTAAAAAAATTAATAATGGAATAATACATTTATATTTTGTTTTAGTAATAATATTAGGATATTTTATATGCTATAAATTAAAATTATGGAATCACTTCTTTAAAAAATGATATTTTTGACACTTAGTTTACAATATTACAAATTTTTACCATTTACATTTGTATAATTAATGCTATAATTAATTATAATGAGAGGTGATTATATTGAGTAAGAAATCTTCAAAGAAAAAAAAGTCATCAAGTGGAAAAACAATATTCTTAGTTTTGTTTTCACTTTGCTTAATAATTACAATCACCTATGTATTTTCCCTAAATTTTCTTAGAATATACAATATTTACAAGGAAAAGCAAGAATTAGATAAACAAGTTGCAAAGTTAACAGATGAAGAAGAGAAACTAAAAGATCAAGTCAGTAAATTAAAAGATCCTGAATACATTGCTCGTTATGCAAGAGAAAAATATTTGTATTCAAAAGAAGGAGAATTTATAATTAAATTACCATAAAATATAATATTTTTATTATATTTTTTTTATTTGACAATTTTATATATATCATATATGTACAATTGTCAATACAGGTGATGCCTTATATGCAAAAAATGAGAAATATAATAAAATTAATTATACTTTTAATAATTATTTATATATCTATAAATTTTCAAATTTTTAATGAGACAGTGTTATTATTTTATTTATATATATTTCTATATAAAAAAAGATATTCAATTCTAACTTATAGTTCTCTTATATTTATCATTAATAAATGTATTAATTTATTTTTGAAAAATTTGATATTTTTTCTTATTTTTGAAATATTAAACATATTGTTTACAATTAAAAGAAATAAAATTATGGAATATTATGTGTTTTTATTGACTTTTTTTGTATATTTAGCTTTAATAAATGTATTTGAACCAATGGTTTATAGTGCAGCTAGAATATTAAACTCTGCATTTTCTTTTCTAATTACTTTAATCTTATGTATATTAGATTTAATATTTTCTAAAACTAAAGAGGTGTCATAATGAAAGAAGTATTTGATTTTTTAAATAATAAAATTGAATTTTCAAATTCTTATGTTATTGCTGCTATTTCAGGAGGACCTGATTCGATGGCATTATTAGATATCTTAATTAGGTTAAGAGATAAATATAATTTTAAAATTGTATGTGCACATGTTAATCATAATGTTAGAAAAGAAAGTGACAGTGAAAAAGAATTTTTAGAAGATTATTGCAAAAATAAAAATGTTATATTTGAATATATGAAGATTGAAAAATATGATAAAGATAATTTTCATAATCAATCTAGAAATATAAGATATAAATTTTTCGAGAGTTTAATAAAGAAGTATAATTCAAAATATTTGTTTACTGCTCATCACGGTGATGATTTAATAGAAACGATATTAATGAGAATTACTAGAGGTTCAAATCTTAGTGGTTATAGTGGGTTTCAAACTATTTCAAAAAGGGATAAATATTTAGTTGTAAGACCCTTGATATTTATGACAAAAGAACAACTTTTAAATTACGATATAGAAAATAATATACCTTATGTTATTGATAAATCTAATGAAAAAGATTGTTATACTAGAAATAGATATAGAAAGTATATACTTCCATTTTTAAAACAAGAAAATAATAATATTCATAAAAAATATATAGAATTTAGTAATGAATTATATAAATATGAACAATTTGTTGATAAAAATGTCTCTAATGCTTTTGACAAAGTATATAACAATGATATTTTATATATAGACAAATTTTTGAAATTAGATGATATTATTCAAGAAAAATTACTTGAAAAAATCTTAAAAGAAAAATATATAGAAATTTTAAATTTAATTGACAGCAAGCATATAAATTTAATAATTGATTTATTAAAATCTAAAAAGTCTAATTCATATATAGAATTACCTGAAGGTAAAATAATATATAAAGAATACAATAAATTGATATTTAAAGATAAAAAAGAAGTAGTAGAAAATTATAAATTCAAATTAGAAAATGAATTACAAATTAATAACAAAACAATCAAAGTAGTTGAGAATAGTGATGATACTTCAAATTATTGTATAAGATTAGATAGTAGTGAAATTTCTTTACCACTTTATATAAGAAATAAAAAAGATGGAGATAAAATAGAAGTTAAGGGATTAAATGGTACAAAAAAAATAAAAGATATATTTATAGATTCAAAAATTGGAATGGAAGAAAGAAAAGTTATACCACTTCTTGTTGATAGTAATGATGAAATATTATGGATTTTAGGACTTAAAAAATCTAAATATGATAAATCAAAAAATGAAAAATATGATATAATAGTAAAGTATTGTTAATTTAGGAGGAAATTACATGAAGAAAAATGTTAAAAAAAGTTTATTGCCATATTTATTTTTGTTTATTTTAATGCTTACAATATTATACTTTGTAAGTAGTGCGAATAATAAGGTAAATATATTAAGTTATAATGAATTTGTAAATGCTCTTGATAGTGGAAAAGTAGAAGAAATGAATATTATACCTAAAACAAATGCAAGAGTTTATGAATTAACAGGTACACTTAAAAATTATAAAGAAAATGAAAGTTTCTTTGTAAGAGTACCATTATCAGATGAAGTAATCGCTAAAGTTATGAAGGCTAATGATGATTATGATTTTAAAATTATTACTGAATCTGACCCATCTTCTAATTCATTTTGGGTAGTATTTATAAACGTAGTTCCAATGTTAATATTAATTGGTGCGACATTCTTTATATTTTCTAAACAAGTAGGTGGAGCAGGAAAGTCTATGGACTTTGGAAGAAGTAGAGCAAAACTAAATGAAGACAGTAAGAAAATAAAATTTGATAAAGTCGCAGGATTAAAAGAAGAAAAAGAAGAAGTTCAAGAATTAATTGATTTCTTAAAAAATCCTAAAAAATTCCAAAAGTTAGGTGCTAGAATACCAAAAGGAGTATTACTTGTAGGTCCTCCAGGTACAGGTAAAACATTACTTGCACGTGCAGTAGCAGGAGAAGCAAATGTTCCATTTTATTACATAAGTGGTTCTGACTTCGTAGAATTATTCGTAGGTGTCGGAGCAAGTCGTGTTAGAGATATGTTTAGACAAGCAAAAAATAATGCACCATGTTTAATATTTATTGATGAAATTGATGCTGTTGGTAGGCAAAGAGGTTCTGGAATTGGTGGTGGACACGATGAAAGAGAACAAACACTTAACCAATTATTAACAGAAATGGATGGATTTGGCGCAAATGAAGGAATTATCATCATTGCTGCTACAAATAGACCTGATGTTCTTGACCCTGCACTTTTAAGACCTGGAAGATTTGATAGACAAGTTACAGTAAATCTTCCTGATGTAAAAGGTAGAGAAGAAATATTAAAAGTTCATGCACAAAATAAAATTTTTGCTAAAAATGTTAAATTATCATATATTGCTAAAAGAACAGTAGGATTTAGCGGTGCTGATTTGGAAAACTTACTTAACGAAGCCGCACTACTTGCAGTTAGAAGAAATAAAAGTGCTATTACTATGGCAGAAATTGATGAAGCACACGATAGAGTTTTAATGGGACCTGCTAAGAAAAGCCATAAATATACAGAAAAAGAAAAACGTGTTGTTGCATACCATGAAGCAGGTCATGCTGTCGTAGGACTTAAACTAGATGGTGCAAACGAAGTACAAAAAATTACAATCGTACCAAGAGGTGCTGCAGGTGGATATAATCTAATGCTTCCAAAAGAAGAAACATATTTACAAACGAAAAATGAATTGTTACATACAATAAGTGGTTTACTTGCAGGTAGAGTCGCAGAAGAAGAAATATTTAAAGAAATGACAACTGGAGCTCATAACGATTTTGAAAAAGCAACTAAAATTGCAAGAGCAATGGTTACAGAATATGGTATGAGTGATTTAGGACCAGTACAATTTGAACAAAGAGAATCTGGAAATGTATTCTTAGGTAGAGATTATACTAAAAGTAGAAATTTCTCTAGTCAAGTTGCATTTGAAATAGACCAAGAACAAAGAAAAATTATTAATGAATGTTATGAAGTAACAAGGAAAATTATAAGACAAAATAAAGACTTACTAGAATTAATTGCTACTAGCTTATTAGAACATGAAACATTAACTAAAGAACAAATAGATTACTTAGTTCAAAATGGTAAAATGCCAGATGAAGATGAAGAACCTGAAGAAGAAACTAAAGAAGTAAAACCAAAAGAGAAGAAAGAAAAAAAGAATACTAAAGAGGATGAAAAATAATTTTATCCTCTTTAATTATATTAACATTTTTAGATGTTGTTAATAAATGTTTAAGATCGTATAAAAAGAGATTAAAATGAGGGTAATACATTAATAATATTGTATTACTTTTTCATTTCATAAAATTTATTTTTTAAATGTTATAAAAACCATTTAATATTTATTTAATTTTTGGTAAAATATATATACAGATAATCCGAAAGAGGTGTTCGTATGGGCAAAATTATATCAATGGTTAATCAAAAAGGTGGAGTAGGTAAAACAACAACAAGTATAAATTTATCTGCCTCATTAGGGTATCTTGGTAAGAAAGTATTATTAGTAGATTTGGATCCACAGGGAAATACAACAACTGGAGTTGGAATCAATAAAGGGGATATAGATAAAAGCATATATGATGTTTTAATTGGAAAAGCATCAATTGGCGAAGTTATTTTAAAAACTAAATTTAAGAATTTACACATAGTACCTGCAACTATCAATTTAGCGGGAGTTGATATAGAATTAATTGAAAAAAGTAGATATCAAGCTAGTTTTTCAAAAAGTGAACAATTAAAATCAAAATTAAACGAAATAAGAGATTACTATGACTTTATATTGATAGATTGTCCACCATCTCTTGGAATTTTAACAACAAATGCTCTAACCGCTAGTGATTCAGTAATAATACCAGTTCAATGCGAATTTTTCGCATTAGAAGGAATTATGCAACTATTAAATAGTATTATGCTTGCACAAAGAAATCTTAATCCTAATTTAGATATCGAGGGTGTATTACTTACAATGTTAGATTCTAGAACAAATTTGGGATTAGAAGTAGTTGAAGATATAAGAAGTTATTTTAAAGAAAGAGTATATGATACAATAATTCCTAGACTTATAAGACTTACAGAAGCTCCATCACATGGAAAGCCAATACTTGCATATGATCCAAAGAGTAGAGGAACAGAAGCATATATAAATTTAGCAAAGGAGGTAATTGAAAGAAATGGAACAAAAGAGACGAGCACTAGGTAAAGGATTAGAACAACTATTTAATAATGAAGTTTTAGATTTTCCTAGTTTAGAAGAAAAAATAGTCGAAACAGCAGATAAAAACGATATCATAAATGTAAAAATATCTGATTTAAGAAGCAATCCTTATCAACCAAGAGTCCACTTTGATGAAAACGCTTTGAATGAACTTGCTGAGTCTATAAAAGAACATGGAGTATTTCAACCAATTATTGTTAAAAAAAGTATAAAAGGATATGAAATCGTTGCAGGAGAAAGAAGAGTAAAAGCAAGTATAAAAGCAGGACTTGATACAATACCTGCTATAATTAAAGATTTTACTGACGAACAAATGATGGAAATTGCCCTTTTAGAAAATTTACAAAGAGAAAACCTAACCGCAATAGAAGAAGCAAAAGCTTATGAAGATATAATAAAATCGTTAGGAATAACACAAGATGAGTTAGCGCATAAAGTTGGAAAAAGTAGAAGTCATGTAACTAATATGTTAGGACTTCTTAGATTACCTAAAAGTGTTAAAGAAATGATTAATAACAAAAAAATATCTATGGGACATGCTAGAGTTTTAAGTAAATTAGAAAATCCTGAACAAATAGAAGTTTTAGCAACCAAAGTTACAACTGAAGATTTAAGCGTTAGACAATTAGAAGAACTTACAAGTGAAAATAAATTTACTAGAGCTACACCAATAAATGTACAAAAAAGAAAAACAAATAGACCATATATATATGTTGAAGAAATATTAAAAGATAAACTAGGAACTAAAATTAAAATTACCGAAAATAAAATTCAAATATCATTTGATTCTCCAAAAGATTTAGATAGAATACTTGAAATTCTTAACATTAAAGTAGATTAGGAGGTAATAATGTGTTAAAAATTATTCTACACGAAAAATTTATAAGCACAGTACTAATATTAGTTAGTTTATTTGTTATATACTTTTTAATTAGAAATATCATAGATAAATTACTTAATTTTAAGACTAAAAATATCCATATTGATGTAAAAAGAGTAAATACCATAAAAATACTTTTTACAAATATTTGTAAATATGTATTAATCTTTATAGGAATAATAGTATTCTTAAATGCTCTTGGAATAGATACTACATCACTACTTGCAGGATTAGGAGTTGTTGGTGTAGTTGTTGGACTTTCACTTCAAGATATTTTAAAAGATTTTTTTGCAGGAATATTTTTTATTATAGAAAATCAATTTCAGGTTGGTGATACTATTGAAATTGGTGACTTTAAAGGTGAAGTTATAAGTTTAGGACTTAAAACAACAAGAATAAAAAAATATACAGGAGAAATTAAAATAATATCAAATAGAAATATTGATTACATCATAAATTATAGTAAAGCAAATTCTTTAGAGTTAATAGATGTAGGAGTAGCGTATGAAGAAGATTCTGATAAAGTATTAGAAATACTTAATAAATTATGTGAAAGATTAAGCAGTGAAATTAAAGATTTAAAAGGTGAAATTAAACCATTAGGTATAGAACAATTAGATGATTCATCTGTTGTTTATAGAATTTCAGTTGTAACAAAACCTATGAAACAATATGATGTAAAAAGGAAAATACTATTAGAAATTAAGAAAGAATTTGAAAAACAAAATATAAAAATTCCTTATCCACAAGTGGAGGTTCATAATGGAACAAAAATATAAATTAGATTCAATAGTTATTATGAAAAAAGCACATCCTTGCGGTGAAAATAAATGGATTATTACTAGAGTAGGAGCAGATATAAAATTAAAATGCGTTAAATGTGGAAGAAGTATAATGATGTCAAGAATAGATTTTGATAAAAAGTTAAAGAAAGTAGATGAGTATTAATATGGCTAGAAAAGAAAAAAAGAAAAAAAGAATTTTAAGTCCTATAAGTATTTTCTTTATACTAATAATAGGTACAGTATTACTTAGTGCGATATTTAGTGGACTTGGTAAAATTGAAATAAATAATAAATACCCATTTTCTTGGCTTTCACAAGGAAGTTATAGTGCGATAAATTCAGTATCAGGACAACTAGAGACACAAGTAGTTGAAGTAGAATCTCTACTTAATACCAAAGGTATACAATATATAGTTAGTAATTTTGTCTCTAATTTTGTTTCTTTCTCACCATTAGGTATGATACTTATCGCCTTAATTGGATTATCTGTTGCTGAAAAGTCAGGATTGTTTGAAGCGTTGTCTTTGCTAAAAAAACATGATGATAGGCCAAAATTTGTACTTACAATGTGTTTAATATTCTTTGGTGTAGTATCATCTATATTTACTGATTTAGGTTATGTTGTTTTAATCCCACTAGGAGCAATGCTATTTACCTTACAAAAAAGAAATCCACTAGGGGGTATAATTGCTGCTTTCGCTGGTGTTGCAGGTGGATATGGAGTAAGCGTTTTTGTAAGTTCATTTGATACGTCACTTGGAATTTATACTACTACTGCGGCAAAAATATTAGACCAAACTTATAGTACTGCTCTTTTTGGAAATATATTTTATATGATAGTTGCAACCATATTAATTACAATAGTTGGTACAATTATAACGGAAAAACTAATTATACCAAAGCTTCCAAAAATGAAAGAAGATATTGATGAAATAAAAATTTTAGAAAGAAAACATAAACGCGGTTTATTGTTTTGTTCTTTAGCAGTTTTCGTCTGTGTTCTATTATTTATATATATGATAATTCCTAATTGCCCATTACCGGGTACTGGAATATTGCTAGATACAAGTGCGAAAGGATATATCAATCAATTATTAGGTTCAAACTCTTATTTTCAACAAGGATTAGTTGTATTAGTTACTGGATTATTATTTGTAGCAGGTTTATTTTATGGCTTTGGTTCAAAAAGTATTAAAAATGATAACGATATAATAAATTTTATTACATCATCAAAAAATAATATTGGATATTTAATTATTTTACTATTTTTTGCATCACAATTTATTGCAATATTTAAGAAAACAAATATAGGAGTAGTTTTAAATATTTCTTTAATTAATTTTATAGATAGTTTAAACATTACAGGATTACCATTAGTTATTTTATTCTTCGTAGTTGTAATGGTAGGTAGTCTATTTGTTGCTGTTCCATCTACAAAATGGTCTATAATGGCGCCTGTAATAGTACCATTATTTATGCAATCAAATATGTCTCCTGAATTTGCACAATTAGTGTTTAGAAGTGCGATTTCACCAGTTAATATGATTACACCACTTTTGGCATATTATGTTATATACTTAGGATATTTACAAATATATAATAAAACAGATGATGTTATAACAATTAAAAAATCATTTAAATATATGGCTCCTTATACATTGCTTTTTGCTTTAACATTCTTGATACTTATTATAATTTGGTATATAATAGGACTACCAATTGGACTAGGTGTTTATCCAACATTATAAGGAGGAGTAATAATGAGTTTAACAGCTGGAATAGTTGGTTTACCTAATGTAGGTAAATCAACTTTATTTAATGCAATAACCAAAAAAAATATTTTGGCAGCTAACTATCCATTCGCGACAATAGATCCTAATGTGGGTATGGTTACAGTACCTGATAAAAGATTAGATAAACTTAATGAAATGTATATGCCAAATAGTTTAGTCGCAACTATGTTTGAATTTACAGATATTGCAGGATTAGTAAAAGGAGCTTCTAATGGTGAAGGATTAGGGAACAAATTTTTATCACATATAAGAGAAGTCGATGCAGTCTGTGAAGTTGTAAGATGTTTTGAAGATGAAAATATAACACACGTAGAAGGAGCAATAGATCCAATACGTGATATAGAAATAATAAACACTGAATTAATAATTTCCGATTTAGATATTGTAGAAAATAGAATTAATAAAATAGAAAAAAAGGCTAAAACTACTAAAGAAAAAGATGCAGTAACAGAATATGAATTATTAGTAAGAATTAAAGATGCACTTGATAAAAATATACCTGCTAGATTTTTAGATTATACAGATGATGAGTTACTAATGATAAAAGCATTTAATTTAATAACACTAAAACCATTTATATATGTAGCAAACATAAAAGAAGAAGAAATTAATGATAAAGATAATAAATACGTAGAAATGGTTAGAGAATACGCAAAAAAAGAAAATGCTGAAGTTGTAGTATTATGTGCTAAAATAGAATCTGAATTAAGTGAATTACCTGATGATGAAAAAGAATTATTCCTAGAAGAACTTGGAATAGAACAAAGTGGATTAGATAAATTAATAAATGCAACATATCATTTACTAGGTTTAGCAACTTTCTTTACAGCAGGTGAAAAAGAAGTTAGAGCATGGACATTTAAAAAAGGTATGAAAGCTCCAGAATGTGCAGGAATAATACATACAGATTTCCAAAAAGGATTTATAAAAGCAGAAATAATGAGTTATGATGATTTAATTAAATATGGAAATGAAAAATCTGTTAAAGAAAATGGTAAAATGAGATTAGAAGGTAAAGAATATATAATGCAAGATGGAGATATATGCTATTTTAGATTTAATGTATAATATATTTATAATTTTTTTAAAAAATGAATAAAATTAATGTGTAAAATTTATTTACATATTAATTTTACTTTGTTATAATATCTAGGTGAGTATTAATTTACTCCTTGCTTGTAAAAAGCCAAAGACCAGAAGGAGGTGTCATAGAAGATGACAAATTATGAAATAATGTATATTGTTCGTCCAGATATTGAAGAAACAGCAATTAAAAAAGTACACGAAAATTTTGTTAAAATCTTAACAGATAACGGTGCTAATGTTACTGAAAGTAAAGAACTTGGACAAAAACAATTAGCATATCCAATTAAAAAACATAATACAGGATATTATTTTTTAATTAATTTAGAAGCTAAAGATGATAAAGCTATTAATGAATTTGATCGTCTTGCTCTAATTAGTGAAGATATTATTCGTCATTTAATAATTAATTTAGATAAGTAAGAAATGGAGAATTTAACATGAATAGAGTTGTTTTAATAGGAAGATTAACAAGAGATCCAGATTTGAGATATCCATCAAGTAACGTTCCAGTTGCAAATTTTACAATTGCAGTAAATAGACCATTTGAAAATCAAAATGGTGAAAGAGTTGCAGATTTTATTAATGTTATAGTATGGAGAAAACAAGCTGAAAATGTAAAAAAATATGTTGGTAAGGGTAGTTTAGTTGGTGTAGAGGGAAGAATTCAAACAAGAAATTATGAAGGTGCTGATGGAAAAAGAGTATATGTTACAGAAGTAGTAGCAGATAGTGTTCAATTTCTTGAAACAAAAAGTCAAGCACAAAGTAGAGGAATATCTACATCTAATAGTATTCCAGAAGATATACCTGCACCACCAGAACAAACTGTACCAACAACAAATGTAGAAGAAGATCCATTTGCTAATTTTAGTTCTGAAATTGAAATTAGTGATGATGATCTACCATTCTAATTAGATAAAAAAGGAGGAGATTGTTTTGGCAGAATTTTATAGAAGAAGAAAAAAAATATGTCAAATGTGTTCCGGTAAAGATGTAAATTACAAAGATGTTGAAATAATAAAAAAATATATTAGTGAAAGTGGTAAAATATTACCAAGAAGAATTACTGGTGCATGTGCAAGACATCAAAGATATATTGCAAATCAAGTTAAAAGAGCTAGATTCATGGCCTTAATCCCATTTAAAAAATAATGTGAAAGCAGATAACATAAGTTATTTGTTTTTTTATTA
>CANRCS010000022.1 GCA_947629195.1 uncultured Bacilli bacterium
TATTTTTAATTTATCATCCATTGTTATACCTATCATACTTATTGATGCATATTCTAATACATCTCCATTATTTCTTACTGTAAACTCTATCCTTGATGCATCTTTTTCTATATCTTTATCGTATACTGGAAATTTGTTTGTTAAATTAACTGCGTTCTCGTTTTCATATATTATACTTAAATTACCTACTTTTACTGTTTTTTTGCCACTTTCACTTCTTGATGTAAAGAATGCTATTGCAATTCCTATTAGAGCTACTAATGCTACAACTGATATTGAAATTATTATTGTTTTTTTACTTATTTTTTTCTTTTCCATGGTATACTTCCTTTCTACATTATAATCCATTCTTATTATAAATCAGATTGGGGTAGAATTTCGATGGTAATTTTTACCAATTTTATTTTATGGTGTTAATTTATTAGTTATTATGAGTTAAATAATATAAATAAATCCTTATTTTATAAGGATTTATTTATATTTGTCTTAATAATTGTGATTAAATTTTAATGTTAAAAATTAATAGTAAAGTTTACAGTTTATTTTAATTTTCTAGGTTTAATTCTATTTTATCTATTATGTAATTTTCTTTGGTTTCTTTCATATTTAAATTTTCAATAAATAATGTTGCTTTGAAATCTTTTATAGAACTATTAATCGCACTCTCTAATTCACTATTTACTTGTATATCTAAAGTTTTAATTGGTGTTTTTAAAGAAACATTATTATTTGTTTTTTCTCCTCTTGCTTGACTTATTATTTCTATAATTAAATCACCATTTTTAATTTCATTGGTATAACAATCTTTTAATTCTTCTATTTCTGTTAAGTGAATTGATTTTTTAGTATGATATAATTCTTGGAATATTTCTTCTGTTATATATGGGAAGAATATACTAAAGTCTTGTAATAATTTATAAAGAATTGTATAACATGTTTTTTGTCCAGAATATCTTGGTATATCACCAAATTCTTCAGGTCTATATAATCTATGTTTTACTATTTCTATATAATTATCACAGAAATTCCAGAAGAATTTTTCTAGGTGATTAAGCGCTAGTCCTATTTCATAACTATCTAAATATTTTAGGAAAGTAGTTTCCATTTCTTTATATTTTCCTAATATCCATTTATCTATATATTCATAGTCATTAAATTCTTTATCTTTATAGTCTGATAAATGCATTTCTATAAATTTAGATACGTTCCAGATTTTGTTTATTAATTTTTTACCTCTAAGTAATGTTTCTTCACTAAATGATATATCAGTACCAAGTCTTCCGGATGCTGTCCAATATCTTATTACATCTGCAGAATATTGGTTTATTAATTCCATTGGTTCAAATTTACTATTACCTTTAGATTTACTGATTTTTTCACCCTTATCTGCCATAACAAATCCAGATATCATTACATTATCCCATGGTCTTATACCAAAATGATAAAAACTTTTTACTATTGTATAGAAATCCCATGTTCTAATTATTTCACTTGCGTTTGTTCTTAAACTCATTGGTTTTAATATATCTTCATAATTATCTTTTTCACCATATTTCATGTTTATAAGTGGTGTTACTGATGAAGTTGCCCAAGTATCCATTACATCTGTTTCTGGTATAAAATCCGTGCACCCACATTCACATTTATCAACCTTTGGTTTATCTACTAATGGATTTACAGGTAAATCATCTTTTTTAGCAAATACAGGTTTACCACATTTTTTACAATACCACACAGGAAATGGTACGCCAAAATATCTTTGACGAGATATACACCAGTCCCAAGCTACATTATTAACCCATTCATCATATCTAACGTGCATGTGTTCTGGATGCCATTTTATTTCATTACCTATTCTTATGAAATCTTCTTTATGGTTCATAATGTCTATAAACCATTGGTTCATTACTGCATATTCAACTTCTCTACCACATCTTTCATGTGTTTGAACTTCATGTTCTAATTCTTCTATTTTAACTATATATCCACCATTTTGTAAATCTTCTATTATTTTTTTTCTTGCTTCTTTTATTTTTAATCCACCATAATTTGGAACGGTATCTATTATTTTTCCATCGTCAGTAAAGATATATTTAAGTGGTAAATTATATTTTTTCCACCATTCTATATCTGTTTGGTCTCCAAATGTACAACACATAACTACTCCTGTACCTTTATCCATTGCAACTTTTTCATCAGCCATTATAGGTACTTCTACATCTATTACAGGAATGTGTGCCCTCTTACCAATTAAATGTTTACGTTTTTCATCATTTGGATTTACAAATACACATACTATTGCAGGTAATAATTCAGGTCTTGTTGTTGCGATTGTAAACTCTTCATTATCTTCTACTGTTTTAAAATTAACATAGTTAAAAGTAGTTTTAATTGTTTTAGTTTCAAGTTCTGCTTGAGCAATTGATGTCAAACACTCATTACACCATAATGCAGGGCTTTCCTTATGATAACAATGACCTTTATCTATTAAATCTAAAAATGATGTTTGACTAATTTTTATTGTAGATGGGCTAACTGTTTTATACGCTATATTCCAATCTGAACTAACTCCTACTCTACTAAATAAATCTTTAAATTCTTTTTCATATTTATCAGTAGTTTTATAACATAATTCTGAAAACTTTTCTCTACCTATTTCACTTGCTTTCATACCTTGTTCTTTTTCAACTAGTCTTTCACTTGGTAGCCCATTATCATCAAATCCAAATGGATAAAATACGTTATATCCCATCATTCTTTTATAACGAGCTATCATTTCTGTTTGCGAATATGAAAATATATGTCCAATATGGATTTTACCACTAACTGTTGGTGGTGGTGTATCTATTGAATATACTTTTCTTTTATCAGGTTTAAATTCATATATTTTATTTTCTTTCCAATAATTTAACCATTTTAATTCTTTTTCTTGTGCATTATATTTTTTATCTAACATTACAATCTTCCTTTCATTTTTAATATAAAAAAATTCATCCCATATAAGGACGAATTTTCGCGGTACCACCTTAATTTATAATTATTAATAATTATACACTTGAATATTTAACGCATATTAAACGTAATAATCTAATAAAATTTCAATTATTAAACTCCCTAGCTACCTTCAGATATTCATTTTGTTAATTTACACCAACCATTAACTCTCTATTAAAATTTATATCTTACTCCTCTAGTTCTTCGCTTTTCACATTAATTATTATATGATATAAATTTTAAAATGTCAAAATTAATTTGATAAGAAATCTATAATATTAATTACTTCTATCCCATCTATTTGTTTATTTTTAACATTATCCATTGTAAGTATTACTTTTTTATAATTATCATTTATTGCTAATAAAGATTTTTTTTCTCTTTCTTCTACTTTTTCATCCATTATACTTCTTGAAACTTGATAATATATTCTTTCACTCGGTTTAATTGCTATAAAATCTATTTCTATATCATTATATTGTCCTACATATACTTCATATCCCCTTCTTAAAAGTTCTATATAAATTAAATTCTCATAACTACTACCAGTATCATATGAAGAAATACCATCAATCATATTTTTAAGTCCATTATCTACAAAATAATATTTACCTTGCGTTTTTAATAATTGTTTACCTTTAAGTTCATATCTAGGAACTCTATATATAAAATATGCATTTTCAAGCATCTTTAGATAAGAGTCAACTGTTTCATTTGAAATTTTACTTCCATTTTTTTTCATAAATTCTGCAATAGAATTAGGTGTCGTAAGATTACCAATTGTAGATGCCATATATTTTATCAAGTTATCCAAAAAAACAACATCTTTTATATTATTACGATTTATAACATCTTTTTTTAATACTACTTCTTTTAAATCATTTAAATAATTAATAATTAATTCTTCATTATCATTCATATTTACTATCATTGGCATTCCACCATATTTCAAGTATTTATCAAATTTTTCAAATTTATCTTGTTCTTTTTTAAATGGATATTCTTTTATAAATTCATTAAATGAAAATGGATATATTTTTATTGTTAATACTCTACCTGCTAATAATGTAGTTAATTCACTTGATAATAAATATGCATTTGAACCTGTTATATATATATCTGTATTAAAATCAACTAAAATAGAATTAACAGCTTTTTCCCATTTTTCAACATTTTGTACTTCATCAAGTAAAATGTAGTATTTATTTTTATTATTTATTCTTATTTTAATATAATTATATAAATCTTTATAGTCTTTTATATCATAAAATTCAGCACTTTCAAAATTTATATAAATAATATTTTCATCTTTTACTTTTTCTTTTATTAAATAATCTTTATATTGTAAAAGTAATGTACTTTTTCCTGACCTTCTAACTCCAGTAATAACTTTAATTAGATTTAAATCTTTTCCTGAAATTAATTTATCTAAATATTTTTGTCTTATTAACATTTATATCACCACATAATCAATATATAATATTTTTATTGTTTTGTCAAGTTTTACGGTTATAACCGCAAAACTTTTGATTTTTAGTTTTTTTACGATTACATTTTTAAAGTAATAAATCTAATAATATTTTTTGCATATTATATAATTGAATTGATTATATAATTAAAATATTATATAATTTATTTGTAGAAGTTAATAGTAGTAGGTGGTAAAAATGACTTCACGTAGACAAAATATAGAAATACTAAAAGAATTGATTAGAACAATTAATAAAGCATCTGCTAATATCGATTGTGAGGAAGATTTTAATATTAATAGAAATGAACAAAAACAATTAAAAAAACAAATAATTAATGATAATAAGTATTTAATGATGACGGAAGATTATATGGATAGAAGAAACGATAGAAGATAGTAATACTGTGAGAAAATTCGGAATTTCCGAATTTTCTACCAAACTTACAAATATTTATAATCTTGAATTGATAATTACTGTGGAATTGTTAAATTAGATAATTGCAAAATTAAAAATTATATAGATAGAAGGAATAATAATGGATATAGAAGATATTAATTGGAATTCATATTTTATTGATGGAACTAATGTACTTAAGAATAAACTTGGGATAACAGACAATGATGAATTAAAGAAAAAGGAATATGAAATTACTCTTAAAAGATTAGTAGAGCTTCATTTAAGTCCAATAGATGATACATTTGATGCGAAACATTTAAGAGATATTCATAAATATTTATTTGGAGATATATTTGAATTTGCTGGTGAATACAGAATAGTTAATACTGCAAAGAACTTCTCTTCTCCATTTGCTGATTATAGAACTATTGATAAAAAATTAAATGAGTGTTTATCAAATATCGATGAAAAAATAATTGGAAATGCACATTCTTCATTTTTGTATGCAGAAGCTCTTGCTAAAATGTATTATGAGCTTATTCAAATTCATCCATTTAGAGAAGGTAATGGTAGAACTATTAGAGAATTTGTAAGAGAATATGTAGAATCTAGAAATAAATATTTTGATGATGTTTATTATGAATTAGATTTTAACAATAAAAATGTTGATAAAAGTAAATTATTTGAAGGAACAATATCTAGACCTGGACAAATAGGATATTTAGTAATTGAATTTTATAATGCTTTAATAAAGAAAGAAAAAGAAAAAGTAAGTGACCATAAAAAATATTAAGATTAAATTAGTCTTAATATTTTATTATTTCTTTATCTACTTGTCCTAAACTGCTTTCTTTATCAGTTGGAATTACTATTGTATCTTTATCTCCATCAGATATATATCTATCATTTTTTAGTTGATTAAATGTATATGTTATATCAAAATCTTTTCCATTATTATCATAAGCTCTAATACGTTTTAAAAATGTTTTATCAAAATTTTTATTAAATGGAGAAACTTCTTGCATCCACCCTACTCTTAGTGTTGCTTGTGTAGAATATTCTTTATTGTTATATGTACCACTTAAAATTGAATTAAAGTTTTGATGAGTTTTACTACCTGGGCTTCCATAAGGAAGTGCGACTATATTAACATATTTATTAGGTATTATTTTATCTAATTTTTCATACATATATCCTACTGCATTAACGCTTTCTTCAATAGTTGCAGTTTTAAAATTTATATGATTTTTTGTATGGTTTCCAACATCATATCCATTGTCTACTAACCATTTTAACTTTTCTTCATCATATTCTTCTTGATTAAATAAATTATCCATTACAAAAAATGTTGCAGTTACATTATAATCAGGATATTTCTTTTTAAATTCTTCTAATATTCCAATCGCACAATTAGGATCTATTTGTAAATTACCTTTTTCATCTTTCCCTAATACATTAAAATTATTTTTATTACCATCATCAAATGTTAATACTAATGGGCTTTTTCCAAATTCAGTATCTATTTTGCCATTAACATAATCAACTAATCTTACCATTCTATAATTTTCTTTATAATAAAATTCTAAATCTTCTCTAAATGCCTTAGCAGTTCTATTATATCCATCTTTATCTACGTTGCCACCAACATTTTCATTCGTATCCACATTTTCTATACCATGATACATCATTATTGGTACATTACCTAATTCATTAATATTGTTATTTTTATATTCTTCATTTGTTATTTTACCTTTAGATATAACAACAACTAATTTGTCATCTGCATTTATAATTTTATCTTTCTTAATACTTTGTGAAATTAATTTATCTTTTTCAATAGTTTTATTAAATTCGTAATTTATTTTTAAATTTAAATTATTTTCTTTAGAATAATCTTTTATTTCATTTAAACTCATATTACTTAAATCTAACATTTTATTTTCTTTTTTATTACTTAAAATAAAATAGGTACCTAAAGTTAAAACTACTACTAAAACTGATATAATTAGTATCTTTTTTTTCATATTCTCACCTTCTAGTTATATTATACCCTATATTTTTTTAAAATTCCACGTTTACCTATACCAAATAAAACATAATTACATAAATTAAATTGGGTGAAAGTTATATGTGGAAAAGATGGTTTTGCAGAGGTGGTCCATTTTGGATTTTTGGAATATTAATACTTGGTATTATAATATTTTATCAAGCTTTTCTAATTCTAATTTTAACTTTCTCTTTTCATTCTATTGTTTTACTAGTGGAACTCTTTTTACTCTTATTCTTTTTAACCAGAATATTTTGGTTATGATAAATAAGCTATCGCAAAATATTTTATTAAATTTGTGATAGCCTTATTTTGATAGGTTTATATCTATTTACTTTTTTTGTGTATATACACAAAAAAAGTAAATAAAACTATTGATATATCACATAAAAAGATTTATAATTAAATTAGTTAAAAGGAGATAACTGATATGGAAATAAAAAGAGCTAATTATCTTGAAAGATTAATTGATAAACAAGATAATGGAATGATTAAAGTTATAACTGGTCTAAGAAGATCAGGGAAATCGTATTTACTTTACAATATTTTTAGAAAGTATCTTCTAGAAAATGTAACAGATGAAGAACATATTATCTATCTTGCATTAGATACTGAAACAAATAAAAAATATTGGAATTCATCAGAATTAAATAAATACTTATTAAATAATATTAAAAATGAAGAAGAAAAATACTATATTTTATTAGATGAAATTCAGAAAGTAGATGATTTTGTTCCTGTATTAAATGGTTTTTTGTATATGAACAATGTTGATGTATATATTACCGGTAGTAATTCTAAAATGTTATCAAGTGATATAAGTACTGAATTTAGAGGCAGAGGAGATGTAATACATTTATACCCATTGACATTTAAAGAATATTTAGAAGCTCATGGTGGTGATAAAGATGATGCATGGAATGACTATGTTTTATATGGTGGGCTTCCCTATATATTATTTTGTAAAACAGATGAAGATAAAGTTGAATATTTAAAAAATCTTTATAATGAAACATACCTTGTAGATTTAAAAGAAAGAAGAACAATAAAAAATGAGCATTTATTAAATGAAATTATGGACGTACTATCTTCACAAATTGGTTCTCTTACTAATCCTGCAAGATTAAGTAATATAATAAATGATAGGTACTTAAAAGAATCCAATAATAAATTAGAAGAACAAGTAAATAAAAATACCGTAGATAACTACATAGAATATATGAAAGATGCATTTCTAATTAATAAGGCTCAAAGATATGATATTAAAGGTAATCGATATATTAACTCACCGTATAAATATTATTTTGAAGATATTGGTCTTCGAAATGCAAGATTAAATTTCAGACAATTAGATGATGGTCATATAATGGAAAACATAATTTATAATGAATTGTTATCAAGAAGACTTAGTGTCGATGTTGGAGTTGTAGAAACATTTAATAAAGATGTAAATACTAAAACTACTAGAAAAAATTATGAAGTAGATTTCATTGTAAATAAAGGGGCAAAAAAATATTATATTCAATCTGCATACAAGTTAAATGATGAAGGTAAAGAAAGTCAAGAAAAGCAATCACTAATTCATATAAATGATTCATTTAAAAAAATAATTATAGTAAAGGATAATATTAAAACAAGAATCGACAATAATGGAATAATCACAATGGGATTATATCATTTCTTACTAAATAAGGATAGTTTAGATGAATAATTAATATAATTTTTAAAAGAGGATGATACAAAATTAATAATCTAATTTTTAAATATCTCCTCTTTTTGTATACAACTCATTAATAAAATTTTCTGTTTTATATATATAATCTAATTTATTTCTTATATCTTTACAAGATTCCATTTCATTATCAGTAAACTCAATTTTTTTAGGTATTGATAATAATATAAATAAAAGTATTTTCTCTTCTTCTAATAGTGGATATTTACTATCATATACTTTAAATAAATCTATAAAATCTAATTCTAAATAATGATTTTGATAAAATTTATAAAAATCATATATTGGTATATCTTTTTTAGATTTATCCCAGCTAATTAAATAACAATCATTATTTCTTACTAAGTGACTTAATTTTAAATTATTATGTAGTGTTACTACTCTTTGTTTATTTTTATTCTTAGTTATTTCTAACCATTTATCTAACTCACTATTACAAAATACTAAACATGAGTATATTTTTGAAATATTACGAGCAAATAAATATTCTTTTGGACTCATATATATACTGTGTTCTACAATAGTTATTAAATCTGTATAATAATTATACAAATAATCTAATTCTTTTTTAATTTCTTCATATATTTCTTTATATGTATCTTCATTAGCTTCTTTATAATATGTAGTTTTATTATGTAATAAGCTAATAATATAAATTATATCTAGTGCTTTTTGTTCTTTTGGAGTATCTACTTCATCTATATATTCATATATATCATAATCATCTCTATCATCATTTTCAATTAATTTTGGATAATATGTAAAACTTCTAGAATTTAAATAATCAAAAAGATTATTAACATTATTCCTATTATCATTTTTTTTCTTTTTAAAAACAAAACATCCCTTGTTAGTATCAACTATGGTTACACTATTTTTAATAGTATATTTAATAGGAACTAGGGAATGTTTATTTAGTATTTCATTTATTTTATTAGTCATTTGTCAGTGCAGGAATAATAATTTTATCGCCTAATTTTATATTATCTATATCGTTATATTGACTTAAAATTTCTTTATTAACATTATATTTTGTCATAACACTTTCAATAGTATCTTCACTTCTTAAAATATATACATGATATGTACTAAATGTTTCTTCATCACTTAAATTGTTAAATAAGCTTTTAATTTCTTGTGTATCAATATTAGATGGTTTAACATCATTTTTCTCACTAGGAGTTTTTACTATTTCTTCTTCTACTATTTCTTCTATCATATCATCATCTCTTTTCTCTTCAATATTTACTTCTTCTTCATCTATCTTTTCTTCTAGTTCTTTTATATGCTCATGATTTCTAACTAGTTCTTCTTGTAAATCATCTATTTGTTTTTCTAAATCAAGTGTGACATCATCTTCATTAATATCTAATATTGATGCATCTTCTTCTACATCTACATCTTGATATGTTTTTTCTATATAAGGTTCCAAACCATCAAGTGCGACTTCAATATTTACTCTTAAAACATCACTGTTTATAATTTCATAATAGAAATCATTTATTTCTATTTTTAAATTAGATGTATCATATCTTGAATCTAATGCGATATCAAATGGTAACTTATAATAAAAATCTTCCTTATTAACACTTGCTTCAGTCATTTTATAATCGCCACTAACTATAAAATCACCTGAAATAGTATCATCATCTAAATTAAGAGTGTGTTCTAAAGAAATGCTTGTTATATCAGATATTTTTGTTTTGAAAATAATATCTTTTTTAAATGGTATTAATTGTCTCATAATATTCTCCTCTCATATCTATTAAAATATATGAACTAAATTTATTATTATGAATTATTTTTAAATTTTATAAGTATTACATCTTCTCCAATAGTATTAATTTCATCCCATTTTATTAATACTTCATCATAATGTCTAAAAAAACTAAAGAAAAAACGTTTAGGTTCAATTACAAAATTATATATCTTCCCCTCTTCTACTGTAACATCAATTATCTTACCTAAGTTTTTCCCATTACTCATATTTATAATATCTTTTTCTTGTAATTCTGATAAACGCATACTACCACCTATTTTAAGTATATAAAAAAATAGGCAATTAAATACCTATTTTAATTTCTTTTGTTTACTTGTTTTATTACTTATATGTTCTAATATATCATTGTGAATTATTTTACTATTTACTATTATTTCTTCTTTTCTTTTTGGATCTTGTAAATTTCTTTTCAATCTCTTTATTTCATCTTTTGTATCATCTGCTATATGTTCAAGATATTCATTAATATATTTAGTATAATTAGTATTTTTTATATACATTGTTAAAATAAACATATATTCATTATAAGGTATATATATAATTCTAG
>CANRCS010000023.1 GCA_947629195.1 uncultured Bacilli bacterium
TTTTTTCATTTAAATATCAATTTTTATTCACTATATTTTCACATTTTATTTATAAAATTAATATTGAAAGGAGAGATACAATGTATATTTTAAAAAATGCTTATATAAATATTATAAGAGGTAAAGGAAGAAATATATTAATTGGTATTATAATAACTGCAATAACAATTAGTGCTTGTATTTCTTTATCAATAAATAAAAGTGCGAAAGAATTAATACAAAGTTATAAGGACAGTAACCCACTTGAGGTGAGTTTTTCCCTAAACCCTGGAGAATTAAGAAATTCATCTAATGAAGATAAAAGTGCATTTACATCACTTACAGTAGATGATATTAAAAAATATGGAGATTCTACTTTAATATCAGATTATTATTATACCGAGGAAGTTTCTTTGTCATCTGATGATATAGAGCCTGTAAATTATAGTGAGTTAGAGATGTCAGATGATAAACCTGATGATGCACCAAATAATGATATGAGAGATGATAAACCTGATGATGCACCAAATAATGATATGAGAGAAGATAAATTTAAAAATATGGGGGATTATAGATTAACAGGATATTCTAATCCATCGTATATTGAAGATTTTATTAATGGAAATAAAAAAATTAAAGATGGTGAAATGTTTGATAAAGATAGTACTGAAAATGTAATTATAATAAGTGATGAGTTGGCAAGTCAAAATGAATTACAAGTTGGAAGTACAATAACATTTTATAATCCTAGTGACTCTAGTTCTACTATTGAGTATACTGTTGTTGGAATTTTTGAAGATAATACAAATGTAGAAGAAAATGGATTTATGCAAATGAATGCAATGAATTCTAAAAATCAAATGTATACTAATATAACAAGTATTACAAATGTTATATCTCAAATGAAATTAGATGAAAATGATAGTGAAAATAAAAGAATGATGAGTAATACTAACCTTAATGCAAAATATTATTTGAAAAATAATAATGATTTAGAAAAATTTGAAGATGAAGTAAGGGAAAAAGGATTAAATAAATATTATAGTATTAATACAAATGAAGAAGAAACATTGGAAATTCTTAAACCAATTCAAAATTTAAGTAGTTTTTCATTCACATTTTTAATTATTATATTAATAGTAGGGGGATTAATACTTTCTATTATAAATATTATAAATATTAGAGAAAGAAAATATGAAATTGGGGTTTTAAGAGCAATAGGTATGAGTAAGATAAAGGTTAATTTACAATTAGTTGCAGAAATATTTATGGTATCTATTGCATCATTGATAATTGGTACGACTATTGGTGTATTTTCATCACAACCTGTTACTAATGCAATGCTTAAAAATGAAATTACAAACTATCAAGAAGAGCAAAATCAAATATCACAAAATTTTGGTGGTAAAGATTTTGAAAGACCTGGATTTAATAGAGAAAATAAAATGGATGCACATATTGGTATTGGAAATGTAGATTATGTTGATACTTTAAATGTTAACATCGATGTAATAACTATTATTGAATTATTTTTGGTAAGTTTATTTTTAACAGTTATAAGTGGATTTATTTCAGTTGCATTTGTTAATAAATACGAACCAAATAAAATATTACAAAATAGAACATAAGGAGGTTACAATGGAAAAATTATTAACATTAGAAAATGTAAATTTTAGTTATGATGGTGAAAAATACGTTTTAAAAAACTTAAATATGGAATTTTATCCTGGAAAAGTATATGGTGTATTTGGTAAAAGTGGAGCAGGTAAAACTACATTATTATCACTAATTGCAGGGCTTGAGGTTACAACAAGTGGTACGATTAGCTATAAGGGTAATGATATTTCCAAAATAAATCGTGATGAGTATAGGTGCAATGAAATTGGAGTAATATTTCAAAATTATAATCTTTTACCACATCTTACGGCACTAGAAAATGTTATTTTATCAATGGATATAAGTAATTTAAAGGTTAAAGATAGAAAAAAAAGAGCATATCAATTGCTTAAAAAAGTAGGATTAAACGAGGAAAAAGCAAATAGAAGGGTATTACATTTGTCAGGTGGAGAACAACAAAGAGTTTCAATTGCACGTGCCTTATCTTATGATTCTGATATTATTTTAGCAGATGAACCTACTGGTAATCTTGATAAGGATACAGAAGAAGATATTATTAATCTCCTTATTAATCTAGCACACAAAGATAATAAATGTGTAATTATAATTTCTCACTCTTATCATGTAAAAAAATCAGTTGATAAAATTTATAATTTAGTTAATGGTAAATTAGTTGATGCCCAAAAGTAGAATTTAATCTCTACTTTTTTTAAATTTATGTGATATTCTAGGTAGTTGAAAAATGCATAAAATAATGATATAATTTGGTAGTAAAACTTAGAAGGTGATTAGGTGAAAAAGAAATTAGTAAGTATCAAAAACAAAATCATCAATTATAATTACAAGGAATATATTAATACAAGTATTATGTTTTTAACATTTATTTTTTCTAACCTTATTAATTTATATCTTGTAAGATTTTTTACTGTTAAAAATTATTTTGATATTAAACCAATAATTGCAGATATTGCAATATTATTATTTATTGGGGCTTTTGCATATATTTTTAAACCTAAAAATAGATTTAAATATTTTATGGTTTGGTCAATTATATTGACTGCAATATGTTTAATTGACTCGATATATTATACATTTTATATGTCTTTTTCTTCAATTTCTTTACTTGCAACTTCAACACAAGTTGTAGATGTTGCAGATGCACTTGTTAAAAATGTTATTAAAGTAAAAGATTTTGTATATTTATGGCAACCAATATTATTAATTTGTGTACATAGACATTTAAAGAAAAAAGAATATTATGGTAAAATTCAAAAAGTTGAAAGAAGAAAGAAAAGAGCTATTAACACATTAATATTTGCGAGTGTTATGGCAGGTATATTTATTATTTCTTTAACATCATTAGAAATTGGACGTTTTAATAAACAATGGAATAGGGAATATATTGTATCAAAATTTGGATTATTAACTTATCATATTAACGATGCAGTTAAAAGTTTAGAACCTAAATTTAGTACATTATTTGGATATGACCAAGCATATAAAGAATTTAGAGAATATTATGATAATAGAGCAACTGGATTATCTAATAATGAATACACTAATATATTTAGTGGAAAAAATGTTATTATGATACATACAGAAAGTATGCAAAGAACATCAATGGAAACATCTTTTAATGGATTAGAAGTTACACCTAATTTAAATAGATTAGCTAGTGAAGGAATGTATTTTGATAATTTCTATTCACAAGTTAGTGTAGGAACAAGTTCGGATACTGAATTTACGGTATCAACATCACTTCTTCCTGTAAATAATGGAACTGTATTTATAAGTTATTTCAATAGAACATATATTGCATTTCCTAAGTTAATGCATGATAAAGGATATTATACATTTAGTATGCATGGAAACAACGGTAGTTTCTGGAACCGTCAAGTTATGCACAAAAATCTTGGATATGAAAGATTTTATAGTAAAGCAGATTATGATATAGATGAAGAAGTAGGTCTTGGTTTATCTGATAAATCATTCTTTAGACAATCTACAAAAATAATTAGTGATATTAAAAATTCTAAAAATCAACCTTTCTTTGCAACACTTATAATGTTATCAAATCATACGCCATTTGATGATGTTGAAAAATATGGAGATTATGATGTTACAATGAAATACAAAACAACTAATGAATTAGGTGAAGAAGTAGAAGAGATTGCTCCTTATCTAGAAGGAACTAGTCTTGGAAATTATTTTAAATCTTCACATTATGCTGATGAAGCAATTGGAGAATTTATTCAAGAATTAGATGAAGCTGGAATACTTGATAATACTATATTAGTATTCTATGGTGACCATGATGGAAGACTTCCAAAAAAAGAATATAATTTAATGTATAATTATGATCCTACGACAAATTCAGTGCTTGATAAAGATAATCCAGATTATGATGAATTTGACTACTATGATTATGAATTAAATAGAAGTGTACCACTAATTATTTGGTCTAAAGATATGAAGGGTACTAAATATAATACCAAAGTTCATACTGCAATGGGTATGTATGATGTATTACCAACAGTAGGAAATATGTTAGGGGTATATAGTCCATATCAATTAGGACATGATATTTTCTCACTAAATGGTGATAATTTAGTACCATTCCCAAATGGAAACTGGTTGACTAATAAGGTATATTACAATAATTCTAAAGAAGAATATTTACCATTAACAACTGAGCCAATAGATAATGAGTATATCAAAAAGAATTCTGAAGAAGCAGAAAAAATGTTAAAAGTATCTAATAATACAGTCGTTTTTGACTTAATAGAAAAAGATAATGAGAATAAAGAAAAGGATAATACGGGTGAGTAGTATGGCAAGCGAAAAGAAAAAAGATGTAAAGAAAAAAAGAAAAATGAAAAAAGGTATAAAAAGATTATTAATAATTTTAATAATATTGGCAATATTAGGAGTTATAGCCTTATACTTAACACATGATTTTAAATCTAAAACTCCTAAGAAAAATGTAAAAGTTATCGATGAAATTAGCGAATATGGATATACCTTAGATGATAACGAAACAAAATTATACAAAGATTTATTTAAACAACTTTCAAAAACATTAAGTAAAGATGAAGTTGATGAAAAAAAATACGCCGAATTAGTATGTGAACTTTTTATTGCTGACTTTTATAACCTAGATAATAAAACAACTAAAAATGATATTGGTGGTACCCAATTTATACATAGTGCAGCTGTTGACAATTTCATTTTAAAAGCAAAAGATACAATGTATAAGGGTGTAGAAAGTGATATTTACGACGATAGAAAACAAGAGTTACCAATAGTAACAAATGTTAAATTAGGTGAAGTAAAAGAGACTACTTTTAAATATAATGATAGTGATGTAGATGCATACTCTGTAACTTTAAATTGGGAATATGAAGATGACTTAGAATATGATGATGAAAAAGAATTCATTTTAATTAAAGAAGATGATAAAAAATTGTCTATTGTTCAAATGAACGATATAGAAAAAAGCACTGAAGATTAGTGCTTTTTTAAGTTATTAAAAAGATGATATTACTATCATCTCTAAATTAGTCTCTATTTTTTCTATTTCTTCTACAATTTTTAATGCATTCTTCTTTTGCTTTTCTTCTTTTTACTCCTGGTTTATCATAATGTTTTCTTTTTTTAATTTCAGAAGGGACTCCGCTTTTAGCAAACTTTTGTTTAAAAATTCTAAGTGCTCCATCAACATTACCATTTTTAACTGATACATGTGTCATATTAATCTCCCTCCTTTCTTACTTGTACTTACAATTATAGCACATAATATTACAATTAACAACAAATTTTTTAATGTTTCTAAAACAAATAGATGTTAGACAATTGTCTAACATCTACTATTATGTTTGTAACATATTACAAACTACCTCGCTTATATTTCTTAAATTCGTACCAACAATTCTTCCAATATTATATACGAAGTCGATACTAACATTCAGAACTGATAATATAATTGGACTTAATAGTATTAAGGCAATTAATATTATTTTCTTTTTATGTTTAATTAAAAATTCATTGTTTAAAGTGAGCATAATTTTCCACTACTAATTCTTCTTATTGCTGAACCTAAACCTCTACCTACATCTAATATTGAATTCATTGCTTTAGTAAGTGATCCTATAAGCGCTCCTGTTAGATTTATTCCTCCTTCAATGCTTAATAATAGTTCTTTGTTTAATTCCATCATTTTATTCCTCCTTCTAATTACATTTTGCTGGTCTAACATAACCATCTAAAACCCCAATTAAAAATATTACTCCTGCAATGATACCGAACACTGCCCAAGCACCAATGCCACCATTAATTTCTGATAATTCTTTTTCTGATAATTCCAATTTTAATTCCCCTCTCCAATAACAAAATCTTTAATTATTTCAAAAATATTTTTTTCATCATATTTAATTTTTATATCTAGTAGATTATTCTCAATCTTATATTTTTTATCCAATCTAAGATCTAAAAGTATATCACTATATTGTTGCATATTAACACCCTGTATTAATTGATTTGTAATTTTATTTACATCGTATTCGTATTCCATATTACCTAAAATTAATTTATTATTTTCTGTAATCTTATCAACATCATCAATTGGTATACTAATTTTTAACATAGAATTATTTTTATAATATGTTGCCTTAGTATTATAATAGAATTCAAAATCATAGTTGAAAGCAAATATTAAAAAGATTAATATTATACTTACAATAATTGTAATCCAAGAATATATAGATTTTGGTATACAACATTTTATATTATTATAATCTCTAATATTTATTATGTTGTCCATATTTTTACATCTCCTTTTTTATTATTTCCTTTATTTGACCGTCAGAAAATCTTACGACCTTATCAAATAAATCCATATTTTCTAATCTATGAGATACAATTATAATAGTTTTTTTAGAATTCTTATCAAATAATCTTTTTAAAATTCTTCTTTCCATATTTATATCTACTTCGTTTAATGCCTCATCAAGTAATAAAACATTAAACTTTTTAAGTAATATTCTTGATAATATAATTCTATTTTTTTCTCCACCAGAAATATTAAAACCTCCCTCTTCTAGTAGAGTGTCATAACCTAAGTATTTACTTTTTACGATATTATCAACCTCTGTTAATTTGCAAACATCCAAAAATTCATCATAATTAATGTCATCTTTATCTATAATTATATTGTTGTATATCGAATCAGTAAATAATGTTTCATTTTGTGAAACATACGCTATATTATTTCGTAATTCTTTTTTATTGTAATCATTAATATCCTTATTATCGATTAGTATTGAATCTCTACTCACATCAGTATAGTTCAGTAAAAGCTTTATAAAAGTTGATTTACCACTACCACTATCACCAACAATTAAAACTTTATCACCTGAATCTATTTGAAGATTAATATTTTTTAATATCAAATCTTTATCATTAATAGAGTAATTTAAATTTTGAATACAAATATCTCCTTTAATATTATTTCCTGTAAACTTATCATCAATTTGTAAATTTTCTGGTTCTATTTCAAACAACTCATTTATTCTTTTTAGGGATGCATTTGAATATCTAATTAAGGGTTCTAATTCAAGAACATTCTTTATAGGTTCAAGGAAGTATATTAATAATGAATTGAATGTGATTAAATCACCAATTGACATTTTATTATCTAATACAAATAAATAACCAACAAACATTATTGCAAGAAATCCAAGCCCATCAATAAGATTCTTAAATAATATTTGAACATTAAATATTTTATTAGTTTTAAATGAATGATTTAAAAAATCTGCATACTTATTTTCTAATTTATTACTTGTTTTATTTTCCATGTTTAAAGCCTTTATGGTTTCATAACCATTGATAGACTCTACTAAATAAGAGTTGATAATTCCTTGTTTTTCCTGATTAATTAAGATATTCTTTTTAAAGAATGGAGAAAATACGATAACACATAATATATATAAAAGTAATATAAGAAGTGATATAAGAAATAAAACCTGATTAATTGAAAATAAGATTATCGAAGCAAATAATACTAATATAATATCTACAAATACACTTAATGCAACTTTACTAATCATTTCTTTTACATAATTCAAATCATTAATTCTAGATATTATTTCACCAGTTGTTTTATTCTTGAAATAATTATATGGGAGGCATATAATATGTTTAAAAGTTTGAGTAATTAGACAAAAATCTATTTTTTCATTTATACACAGAAGTAATTGATTTCTAAAAAAATCACTAATGTTTTTAAATAATAAAATAAAAACAAAAATAAATGAAATTATATAAAAATTACGCATAGAATTCTTAACAAAATTGTCAACAATTATCTTAAAATAATATGAATTAACGATACTAAATATCGTAACAAATAGGGATAAAGCAAAAATACTAATACTAACTTTTTGATTATTATAAATAATGTGTTTTAAAATATTTAAAACATTATTTTTGGTGTTTATATTTAATATTTTTTTAAGTGGGTATAACTCAATAATAATTTTAGACCATATTTTATCAAACTCATCAAAAGACATTTTTACAATACCTTTTGCAGGATCCATAATTGTTATTATCTTTCTCTTATAATTAACATTATATATTACAACATAATGTTTATAAGATTTATTAATTACTAGATGTGCGATGCATGGTAAATTCAATTTTTTTAAATCTTCAATGTTATTACATTTTAATCCTTTTGAACTAAATCCAATATTATTCGCACATTCTACTAAATGGAATGCACTCGTTCCATTTTTGTCTGTTTTAGTCATGTCTCTTAATCTTTCAATAGGTACGTTCCCTTTATAATACCTGATTATAGAAAGTAGGCAAGAAACACCACAATCTTTAATTCCATTTTGTCTAACTACTACAATTCCTTTACGCATCTTATTGCCCCCTCATATAATTATTGTAAAAAAGTAGGGCAAAATACTTCAAAAAAATAAAAAAAAATAAAATTTTTATATTTTATTTCTCATATAGTGAAACATATATTGGAGCGCTAAACCGCAATATTCTCCATATTTTTGGTATGCAAATTCAGTAATTTTCTTTTGGTTAATTGGAACGTCATCATATAAATATTCAATTGCTTTTTTAACCCATGTATCAATAGGAAATACATCTAATCTAGAATATGCAAACAACAATATACACGATGCAACTTTAGGGCCAATACCTTTTACTAATTCTAAATAATTAAGCGCATCAGAAGTATTCATATCTTTAATCTTTTCAATATCTAATTTACCATCTTCAATGCGTTTTATAGCACTTAAAATATATTTATCTCTAAAACCAACTTTAGATTCTTTTAGAGTTTCTAAATCAATATGTTTAAGTTCATCAAATGTTGGAAAAAGATAATACTCGCTACCTTTGAATATTACTTTTTTTCCATACTTTTTTGATATATAATTTATAGAATTAGAAATCCTTGATACTTTATTATTTTGAGAAATAATATACGAAATAATCATCTCAAATGGTTCCTGATTTAGTATTTTTAATCCTTTAGAGTTTTCAACACAATCTTTTATAGTATTATCAATTTCTAAAAGTTTTTTATTTATTTCATCGTAATTTCTATTTAAATCAAAATAATTTTTAACAATATTTTCTAAATCATCATAATTATTGGATTCTATAAATAAACTATCATTTACTTGTTTTACGTTTATAACTCTACCGCTAAGAATTAATGTATAACTGTTATCAGATTCCTCATAAAATCTAAAACATTGACCACATGTAATTGTATCGTGCAAATTAATATCGCAATTTTTAATTTCTATCATATTATTAATACTCCTGTTTACTTTTTCTTTTTATAAGTTCATTATAACTTATTATTGCATTTTTTTCTTCTTTCTTAACATCGATTACTTTGAAATACCATTTACTTTTAACATTATCCCAAAGTTTAACTAATACTTTTTTATTTAAAATGTTATCATTTAATATTTCTTGTTTCATTTATTATACACCAAATTTCTATCGTTTGAATAGTCAAACTTTTCTAAATTATCAACTCTTCTTGATGCAATAAAAGAAAATGCAACCAACATTATAATAAAAATCAAAATCCCCTTATTTTTTTTAATTATCCCGTTTTTCATACTATCAACTTCCTTTCATTTACCATTTTAAAACAAACGCTTGTTCGTGTCAATATTTTTTCGAACAATTGTTTGACAAAAATGTAAATATGTGTTAATATGTAAATGTAAGGGAGATGATAGTATGACAGAATTAACTGACAGACAAAGTGAAATATTAAATTTTATTAAGGAGTTTATCGTATCACATGGATATCCTCCAACTGTAAGGGAGATAGGAAATGCAATGGGATTATCTTCACCAGCAACAACTCAATCACATTTAAATAGTTTAGAGACAAAGGGGTATATAAGAAAAGGTGGAACTAAAAATAGGGCAATAGAATTATTGGTAGAAAATGAATATGCTAAAAAAGATGAAGAAGTAGTCGATGTACCATTACTTGGGAAAGTTACTGCAGGTAATCCAATAGAAGCTATTGAAATGCCAAACGAATTTTTCTCACTTCCTGCATATTTGGTGCCTAAAAATCATGAAGTATTTACTTTAAATGTAAATGGAGAATCAATGATAAATGCAGGTATTTTAGATGGGGATATCGTAATTGTTCAAAAACAAAATCATGCAAAAAATGGTGATATAGTTGTAGCAATGACAGATGAAAATGAAGTTACTCTTAAAACTTATTATAAAGAAAATGGATATTTTAGATTACAACCTGAAAATGATAAACTATCACCTATAATATTAGACAATGTTACTATTTTAGGAATTGCAATAGGACTATATAGAAAGTTTTAAAAATAATCCTAAAATATATATCTTCAAATGACAAAGATTTGTTAATATTAATTAATAAAAACAAAAAATATTATTTAAAAAGATATGATGGATAAATTCTAATAAGTGTACTTTTATGTACACTTATTGTTTTAACAAAATTAACTATCCTATTAATAAAAATGTTAATAAAAAACTTGATAATTATTCAATATAATGTTAAAATAATTTACGTAATTAGTTATGGCGGTATTGGTGAAGTGGTTAACACGCTGGTTTGTGGCACCAGTATGCAAGGGTTCGATTCCCTTATACCGCCCCATATTGAATTTTACGCACATCTTTGTGCGAAAGATAAGTAAAAGTTCGTAATACTTGATATTATGGACTTTTGCTTGTGCGCCAGGCATGGCATATAGCTAGGTGGTGAAAGTCCACTATACGCGTAAGTATCTGCGAAGTATTAGGGAA
>CANRCS010000024.1 GCA_947629195.1 uncultured Bacilli bacterium
ATTAATGGTACTTATTATCATCCAACATTTTTCTATGAGTCAGTGTGGACATTTATGGGATTTATCATTTTAATTATTTTAAGACACTTTAAACGTTTAAAAATTGGAACCTTAACTGGAGTGTATTTAATGTGGTATTCTATTGGAAGATTTTTAATTGAATCACTTAGAACAGATAGTTTAATGTTAGGTAACTTTAAAATGGCACAGATCATTTCTATAATTTTATTTGTTGTAGGATTGTTAATACTTATTTTATGTAACAGAGGTTCAAAATTAGATAATTTATATAGTGATATAAGGGAAGATAATATAAAATTTTAGCTATATGGAGGTACTAATACTATGGTTAAAAAAAATATAAAAAATATATTAATTTTATCATTTATTTTTATTTTTATAATTATTATTACCTCAAATAAAAATATTCATACAATAAAAACAGATTATCTTAATTACATGATTGGAAATCATTGGTGGATTTATGATCATACCGATAACGAATCTAGTCAAGTATTTTCAGATGAAACACATAGATATTCTAAATATACTCTTAATAAACAACAGTATGAATCACATATTGACATATCAGATGATGGTAAAGTAATAACTTTTAATGGGTATAGAACAGAGCCTATTGCTGATTTTGTATATTATCCTAGTGATAGTAAAAATACTAAAACGTATCAATTTAAAATAAGTCCATCACGTATTGATAATATGCACACGTTTCTTGGTGCTGGAATATTATTCAATACCGACATATCTGGAAATTATTCTGATAATAATCAAGTTTTAGATGGTTATCTACTTTTTATTAGTCGTGATGAAATTCAAATATATGAGTTAAATGGAATATACACATCAACAATGCAAAATGGTTTAACTATTTTAGATGGTAATTTGTCAAGACCAAAATTATCATACAAGTTACATGCTACAATGAGTAAGCAAGATAGATTATTTAAAAGTGATTCACTAATAAGAGTTGAAACAACACCAACAACTGTTAAAGTGTGGTTAAAAGAATATTATGAGGATGGATATGAATTAACAGATGCAGATATTATACAATGGAACACAGGTGATACAACATTAACCTTACCAGAAAAACCATCATATGGGTTTGGACTTTTAATGCAATTTGCATCACATGCTTGTTTTGCTAAAACTCAGTTTGTAATGACAGATGTTGAGCTACCAGTTAAGTTATCTAAGGGTGAGATTACACCAGAAAGCCCTGAAGATGTTATTGAAAAACCAGAAACACCTCAAGAAGAAAAAGAAGAGGCACCAAAGGAAGTAAAAGATTGTACTGATGCAGATTATGCAAAAAAGCATACATCAGAATGTTATACATGTGACAATGAAGAATATAAAAAGACACATGAAGATATATGTACAAAAGTATCATGTAATGGAAGCGAAATGAGATTAAAAGATGCAAAAAGATTAAGTAAAATAATAGATGCAATTAAAAAATTAATAGATATGTCAAAAATAATAGTACCAATAATATTAATATTAATGGGAAGTATAGACATGATAAAAGCAATGCTTGCAAACAATGAAGAAAGTAAAAAAATCTATATGTTATTTGTAAGAAGATGCATTTATGCAATTTGTATATTTTTACTTGGTACTATAATTAATTTTATATTTGATAATGATTGTGAAAAAATTATTCCTCGTGATGTAATAGCATATTATAGTAACTATTAATTTAAATTGTATTGGAAGTGATAGATAAGTTATGAATATTAAGGGTGTTAATAAAAATATTATATTAATTGCTATATTCACAATATGTATATTTTTAAACCATATTAACACAGTTAGTGCAGATATTGAATATATTCCATACAATATGGATGACTGGTTTAAAAATTGGCGCAATACTGAATTTGATGATACCCCATTAGATATTTGTTTTATAGTAGATGATTCTGGTTCAACTTTAAGAACAGATAAAAATAGGACAAGGGATACAGTTGTCAAACAGTTTATGAAAAACATGAATTCTGATGATAGATTTGCAGTTACCCAAGACAATGGAACTAGTGATTATGTATTACTTCATAGTTTAACATCTGATAAACAAAGTATAGAAAATAGTATACGCGATAGGATTGTAGGTGTAATAAATAAACCTGCATATTCAATGGATGCATGTATTGGGGAATTATCTGATAATACTAGATCAAAAGCTATTGTTCATTTAGGTGATGGTGGGTTTGGATATACATACGAAGAAGATGATGATGCAGTACATGGAAAAGAGATTGATGAAGGACTTATTTCTAGAATCAAAAATAATAATATAAGAATGTATGGCATTGGTTTTTCAAATAGTGAGGCTGAATATCAATCAATAGAAGAATTTGGTTCCCTAAAAGATCTTTCAGAGTTATTGGGGGGTAAATATTATAGACTTAAAATTGGTGAAGAAGCAGTTCCAATATTAGATTGTAAAGATAAAGATTATGCTGAAAGTCATAAATCTGAATGTTATACGTGTAAAAATAGCGATTATGCATCTTCTCATCCAGATGAATGTTATACATGTGATAATAGTGATTATGCCGAATCACACAAAGATGAATGTATGACATGTTCAAATGAAAAATACGCAAAAAAGCATACATCAGAGTGTTATACATGTGACAATGAAGAATATAAAAAGACACATGAAGATATATGTACAAAAGTATCATGTAATGGAAGCGAAATGAGATTAAAAGATGCAAAAAGATTAAGTAAAATAATAGATGCAATTAAAAAATTAATAGATATGTCAAAAATAATAGTACCAATAATATTAATATTAATGGGAAGTATAGACATGATAAAAGCTATGCTCGCAAACAATGAAGAAAGTAAAAAAATTTATATGTTATTTGTAAGAAGATGCATTTATGCAGTATGTGTATTCTTACTTGGAACAATAATTAATTTTATATTTAATTTAGTTGGAATAGACTATAAAGATTGTGAGGTTATTGAAACTGTTTCTTCGTCTTTTCAACGATAAGAAGTATTAAAAAATTTAATTATTTATTCTTTTAACAAATCGAATTATCAACATATAGTAAAATTTATTATTCAAAAATTTTCACATTTAATATATTATATTGGAGGTGAAAATATGAATAATTGTGTTAGTAGATTTTTCGCTCCAATATTTTTACTATATATTGGTTTCATATTATTAGGAACTTTAGTTGGACTAATAATTGGATTAATTGTATCAACAATTTTAGTTCCTGCACTTGTAATTGGACTATTTATAGGACTTGCACTTGGAATTATCGCGCATGCTATTGTAACTGTAATAGTTAACAAAACTTGCTATAAAAACGAATATACTCCAGGATGCTAATAAAAACCCGAGAAATCGGGTTTTTATTTTATTCAATATTGATTAATGAATTTATCTTATCTTTATATTCCTGAATTTTATTTTCATATTCTTTTACTTTTTCTTCTAATTTATTGTTTTCATCTTCTAAATTATATATTTTTTCTTCTTGATTATTTATTACATTTTCATACTCACTAATTTCATTATTATATTCATCTTCTCTATTTTGAATTTCTTCATAATATTTATTTAAATTATCTTGCATTTTAATAATGTTTTCTTTAGATGTTCTAATAGTAATTTTTGAATATAACAATTTATTATAATTATATATTTTTTTATTAGATAAATCATCAATCATCATATTGAAAAAATCTTTTCCAAAAAGAGATTTAGTATAGTTATTACCTATATATATAAAATTATCATTTTTTTCAATATTATATTTAGAATAATCTTTATAGTATTCAACACTAATTATAATATTATCCTGCATATTATTATCTTCTAAATACTCTATATTATCATAATGATTATTTATTATTAAATTATCTTCCATATTAAATTCTCTAGTTAGAGTATATGGCTTTATATTTGAATTAACACTATCAATATAATCTATATTTGTTATATCTAATACTGTTATTCCAGAAGCAATTCCAATACCACTAAGTGAAATTATTAAAATTAAAAATGTTCTTTTAGCATTAATTACTTTATTAAAAATAAAATTAAATATCAATTCTAAAATTAATATATTAAGTAGTATACTAGATATTATACCAATAATTATTCCAATAAATATTACTTTCTTAAATATAAGAATAATACTTATTATTAAAGCTGCAAATAAAAATATTGACGAGAATAAAAATGGTATGCTTATAAAGAAAGCAAAAAATTTAATAAATATCATAACTATATTACCTAAAATTTTAAATATCTTAAACTCATTATTATTTTTATATTTTATCTTGTTATCTATATTTTTTTCATTTTGTCTACTATTTGTATTTAAATTTTGTATTTCTTCAATATTATCGTATTTATCTAAGTATCTTACTTTATAAATATATACAAATATTATTATACATAATATAAAATATAAAACTGTAATAATTAAATTAAAAATGCTTGATAAGATGTTACTTAAAATTATAGGAAAATTACTAAATATATTACTAATTAAATCATATAGCCTAGTAAATGGAATTTTAAATAAACACAATAGGATTACTAATATGAACATTTCAAATATGAGATGCAAAATATTCTTTTTATTCATCTTTTTAAACATATTAAGTGACCTATTAATAATATCTAATAATTCATCGATGATATTTGTAAAATTATTTTTTTGTTTTTTAGAAATATTAAAATCTGTAATTTCATCATTTGTTAAATCATCTAAAGTACATTTAAAAATCTTACACATACATAATAATTTATCCATTTCAGGATAAGTTTGTCCAGATTCCCATTTGGATACTGATTGTCTTGATACATCTAACATATCAGCTAATTGTTCTTGAGAATAATTATTTTCTTTTCTCAATTTTTGGAGTTTTTCACTAAACTTCATTTTTTTCACCTCGCTTAAATCTTATAATAAAACTCTGTTGCATTCTACCAACTATAAGTTGTTTTTTGTCAATTTTAGGTTGCATGTCAATAATTATAACATAATTAATATAATAATGGATTTTTATAATTTAACTTTTAATAAATTATTTACTAAATAATTTAGAAAATGTATAATTATTTATAGGGTGGTGATTTCAGTGAATAAAAAAGTTGTTGTTCTAGGTGGTGGAACAGGTCTTTCTACTCTCCTTAGAGGTCTTAAACAATTTCCCCTAGATATTACAGCAGTTGTATCTGTAAGTGATGATGGTAGTTCTACTGGAAGATTAAGAGAAGAATTTAATATACCTGCAATTGGCGATTTAAGAAATGTAATGGTTAGTTTATCTGGAGTTGAACCTATACTAGAACAATTATTGCAGTATAGATTTCATACTAATAGTGATTTGAATGGTCATCCAATAGGTAATTTATTACTTGCCTCAATGCTTGATATTACAGGAAATATGGTTGATGCAGTCGAATCATTTACAAAAATTTTAAATATTAAAGGAAAAATTTTACCTTTTACAGAAGAACAAACTACCCTTATGGCAGAAACTGCAAGTGGAGAAATATTGGAAGGCGAATCTAATATTACAAAAGCTGGAAAAGTAATAAAGAAAATTTATTATAAAAATACACCTAAAGTTGTTCCAGAAGTTATAGATGCTATCTTAAACTCTGATTTAATTGTATTTTCAACTGGTAGTTTATACACAAGTATATTACCAAATATAATATGTAAGGAAATGACTGATGCAATTAAAAAGAGTAAAGCTAAAAAAATGTATATATGTAATATAATGACTGAACATGGTGAAACAGATAAATTTAAGGTAAGTGATTATATTAAAGTATTAAATAAATATGTTGGTAAAGATTTTCTAGATGCAGTAGTTGTAAATTCAAAATATGTTGATATAGATATTCAAGATAAATATAAAAGGCTTGAAAAAAGTGAACCGGTTTTAATTGATAGAAAAGAACTTGAAAAATTAAATGTAGAAATTATTTCAGATAATCTTCTAACAATAAATAAACAAAATCAAGTAAGACATAATTCTATCAAAACAGCATTTCTAATTTTTTCATATTTATTAAGAGAAGATTAAAAGTGTCATTTACTGCAAATGTAAAAAATGAAATATCAAAATTAGAATGTGATAAGTCTGAATATATATCAGAGTTATGTGGGTTCCTGATTAATAGTTCAACATATAATAATAATCATTTAATAATAATAACAGAAAATGCTAGTATTGCAAGAAGATATTTTTCCTTAATAAAAGATTTATATAATAATGTTCCTAAAATTACTGTTCGTAGACAATATAATTTTAATAGAAATAATTCTTATATATTAGATTATTATAATGAAGCAGATAAAATTTTAGAAAAACTCTCACTTTATAGTAATAATGATATTGCATATTATCCAAAAGAATATATCATAAGTGATGAAGAAGAAATGAAAGCATATTTAAGAGGATGTTTTATTTCAAGTGGTAGTATAAATGATCCTAAAACTTCAAGATATCATTTAGAATTTTTAGTTAAAATAAAAGAACAGGCAACTTTAATTAATTCAATACTAAATCATTTTAATTTAAAAAGTAAAATATTAAATAGGTCTAAGGGATATATGGTATACATAAAAGAAGCAGAAAAAATTGGAGATTTTCTAAGATTAATGAGAGCATATTCATCTGTTTTATACTTTGAAGATATAAGAATATATAGAGACCAAGTTAATATGACAAATAGACTTAATAATTGTGAACAGGCAAATGTTGAAAAAACTATAAATACTGCTAATAAGCAGATTGAATATATAAATACTATTAAAAAGTATGATGCATTAAATTTATTAGATGATAAAACGATTGAGATAGCTAATTATAGATTAAAATATCCAGAAACATCATTACAAGAATTAAGTGAAATAATCTCATTAGAAACAAATAAGAACATAAGTAAGTCAGGACTTAATCATAAATTTAGGAAAATAAAAGATTTGGCGACAAAATTAGAAAGTAGGGTTAAAGATAATGGTTGATTTATATATTGATTTTGATGGAGTAATAATGAATACAATTGAGGTTGGTTATAAGATGGTAGAGGAAATGGGATTAGAAATTAACTATGATAATGTAGGAAATTTTTATAAGGACTTAAATTGGGAAGATTTTCTTAATAATAGATGTTCTCAAATTAATGATGCGATGGAGTGTATTAGAAAAATAGTAGATAGTAATCTATATAATGTTTCAATTTTATCACACGTAATTTCATTAGATGAAGCAATTGCTAAAATAAATTATGTTAGAAAATATTTTGATGATATAACATTTATTCCCGTTCCAAAAGAAATATCTAAAACAAAAATGGTACATACAAAAGGAGCAATTTTAATAGATGATTACGCTGGAAATTTAAGAGAATGGGAAGAAGCAGGAGGAATTGGTGTAAGATTTAATCTTGAAAATGAAAATAAAGGATTTATCAATATAGATAGATTAGATAAGGTTATTGGTATTTCTAATGAAAAAACAATGACAAAAAGTATTTAAAAAAAGACAGTTAACGTCTTTTTATTGTGGTATCATTTGTAAATGCTTTCGCACTCTTATATATTTCATCATCATTTGGATTATATCTATTTTCTTCTATGTAACCTAATTTACTTTTGTAATCTAAATCAATCATTAACATTAATGTTGTATCAATTATTTTATCCTTATACTCTATCCAAGTGTGACTACCATCTACACAATTAATTGTACCTTTAAGAATTGGTAAGATGCCACCACATATATAACAAGTATCAAGTGAATAACTAACTTGTTTTGATGCAACAGTACAATATCCTTGATTATATCCATCTATCAAAACATCTATAAAACTATTTACTCCTGGAGCACGTAAATTTTGTTTCTCTAGTTTTTCAAATAATTCTTCGGAAAAACCGCTTATTTTATCTTCTCTAATTCCGTTTACTATTACATTTTTAAAATTTTTATTTTCTATTAATAATTTTTTTAATGTATCAAAACATTTATATTCTTTTCTATCATTTGGACATATAAAATCCATTATATTATCAATATCCTTATTCATTTAAAAACTCCTTATCTATTTAACAATATAAGTATAACATCTTATAACTGTTTGAGCAAATCCACTTTTTTAGCACTCCTACTTGACAAGTGCTAAAAAAGTGATATAATGAAAAACGAATGGGAATATCCGTTCACTTTTTAGATAAAATAATAAAGGAGGAATGGGTTATGAATAATAATAATATGAATCCATTTGCAGAATCTATTGAAAAACCACTTGAAAAATATGGTAGAGACATAGTAGAAGATGTAAAAAAAGGTAAAATAGACCCTGTAATTGGTAGAGATGAAGAAGTAAGAAATGTAACACGTATTTTATCACGTAAAACAAAAAACAATCCAGTATTAATCGGTGAACCAGGTGTAGGTAAAACTGCAATTGTTGAAGGTTTGGCTCAAAGAATTGTAAAGGGTGATGTGCCTAATAGTTTAAAAGATAAAACAATTTGGGAACTTGATATGGGTTCTTTAATTGCAGGAGCAAAATATAGAGGAGAATTTGAAGAAAGATTAAAAGCAGTATTAAAAGAAATAAAAGAAAGTGAAGGGAAAATAATCCTATTTATAGATGAAATTCATATGATTGTAGGTGCAGGAGCAACAGAAGGAGCAATGGATGCTGGCAATATGTTAAAACCAATGCTTGCTCGTGGAGAAATTCATACAATAGGTGCGACTACATTAAATGAATACCGTAAATATATAGAAAAAGATGGCGCTCTTGAAAGACGTTTTCAAAAGGTTATAGTTTCAGAACCAACAGTTTTAGATACAATAACTATACTTCGTGGATTAAAACAAAGATTTGAAGTGCATCATGGAGTAACTATTTCTGATAAAGCATTAATTGCAGCTGCTAATATGTCTAATAGATATATTACAGATAGATTTTTACCTGATAAAGCAATAGATTTAATTGATGAAGCATGCGCAACTATAAAAGTTCAAATGGACTCTGTTCCTGTAGAACTAGATACTTTAACTCGTAAAATAATGAGACTTGAAATTGAAAGACAAGCATTAAAAAAAGAAAAAGATGATATAAGTAAAAAAAGAATAGAAACAATTGATAATGAATTAGAAAGTTTAAAAGCTAAAGAAAAAGAAATCAGAAAATCGTGGGAAGATGAAAAAAATATTAATGAAAAAATAAATAAAAAGAAACAAGAATTAGAAAATGCAAAATTTAAACTTGAAACAGCAGAAAATAATTATGATTTAGAAAATGCTGCAATATTAAGACATGGAACTATACCTAAATTAGAAACTGAATTAGAAGAATTAAATAAAAAAGATTCTAACAAAATGCTTAGTGATACTGTTACAGAAGAAGATATAGCAGGAATAATATCACGTTGGACAAAAATACCTATAACTAAATTAGTTGAAGGGGAAAAAGAAAAATTACTTAACCTAGAAAATAATATGAAAAAAAGGGTAATGGGTCAAGATAATGCACTAAATTTGGTTAGTGAAGCAATAATAAGAGCACGTGCAGGAATTAAAGACCCTAATAGACCAATTGGTTCATTTATATTCTTAGGTCCTACTGGTGTTGGTAAGACAGAAGTTGCTCGTAGTTTAGCTCATGAATTATTTGATGATGAAAAACACATTATTAGAATTGATATGAGTGAATATATGGAATCACATTCTGTTGCTAGATTAATTGGTTCTCCTCCAGGTTATGTTGGTTATGATGATGGTGGACAATTAACAGAAGCTGTTAGAAGAAATCCATACAGTATTGTTTTATTTGACGAAATAGAAAAAGCACATAGAGATATATTTAATATATTACTACAAATATTAGATGACGGTAGAATTACTGATGGACAAGGAAGAACAGTTGATTTTAAAAATACTATTATAATTATGACTTCAAATCTTGGTAGTGAACATATATTAAGTGGAGAAGATAATAGTGAAAAATTAGTTATGGATGAGTTAAAATCTACATTTAGACCTGAGTTTATAAATCGTATTGATGAAATTATAGTATTTAATTCATTAAATCAAAAAGTTATGTATCAAATTTTAGATAAACTAATAGATGACTTAAATAAACGTTTAAGTGATAAAAACATAACAATTGAATTAACTGATAAAGCAAAAAATTATATAATTTCTCATGGTAGTGATACTATATATGGAGCACGACCATTAAAAAGATATGTTTCTAAAAATATTGAAACATTACTTGCTAAAGAATTAGTTTTGGATAACATCAAATTTGGACAAAGAGTAATTGTTGATGTAATAAATGACAAATTAGTATTAAAATAAATGATGCAAGATTAATTTTGCATCATTTGTTTTTTAGTTATATTTGACATTAATTATATCGTAAATATAGTTGTATAATTCCAAATTCTAGTGTAAACACACATTTATTTTCCTTATATGGTTATAGCTAATAATTGTCGATATTTGTTTAAACAATAAAATATTACTAACATTAATGTTTACTTTATGATTCATAATTTTCAAAATAATTATAAAGTAAAGTAAATTTTTATATGTAAATTGATGTATATTTTATATATTAAATTCTCCTTTTAATTCAAATAGTGCATCTCTTAATTCCATTGCACGTTCAAAATCAAGATTTTTTGCAGCTTCTTTCATTTCTTTTTCAATATCATTTATTAATTTTTCTTTGTCTTTCTTACTCATTTTCTTATTATCTATATCTTTTACTTCTTCTTTATTTGTAATAACATCACGTATTTCTTTAAT
>CANRCS010000025.1 GCA_947629195.1 uncultured Bacilli bacterium
CTTATTATTTTAAATTCCATATAAATCCCCTACTTTTTTATCAATAATTTACCAAAATCATCAATTGTTTTAGCATTTTCTTCATTTACTTTATGTTCCTTAATAAGCATTTTAATAGTATCAAAATCTTCATTTTCTTTATATAAAGAATTATATAAAACTTTTGTAGATAATCCCATATCTTTTAAGTTTCTAAGATATTTTTTATATTCCTCATATTTTTTTAATAACTTATCTAAATCAAAACTTGATTTAGAAATATTATTCTCTAATATACCTTTTAAAGTAGAATCATAATATTCTTCTTCATTAATTAAAAATGACTTAAATATTCCATTTAATCTATATATTTTACCATCATCATTTATAACTGCACATTTATCATCTGTATTAAAATTGACGATAAGATTGCATTTGTTTTTATTATAATATAAACTTGCTGATTTATAGTTTGGAAAATTCTCTAATAAAAATTTATCATCAATAATATTAATATTAGAATCTTTATCTATACTTATAAGTTTATCAAAAGAAGAATTATTATAACACACAATCATTATTTTATCTTTTCTTTGTATAAGTTCTATTTCTCCATTTACTTCAATATTATTACTTGTTGGAATAAGTTTCATATCGTTATCATCAACTATTTTTATATTATCAACATATACATCATATATAGCATCAAATTTTTTACCTACAATTGAAGTTGGAATAATAAGTGTATCTATAAATGTAGATAAAGGATGATCTACTTTTGAAAAATCTGTTAATTCTTCTAAATTTATTATTTTGTTATTTTTACATAATTTATATAATACTTTCTTTTCTTTTATGTTAGCCTTATTATCTATTATAAATTCCTTACGATTCATGTCTGTTCTAACTTCTATTGTTATTTTTTCATCATTAGTATAAACAAGTATACTTTCAATATTATTTCCTAGTGGTATTTTTATTATTTCATCATTAACTATAACTTTAGCTTCTTGAAATAAAGACTCATTATTAGAAATATCATATTCAAAATGTCCATTAAATGAATTAAAATCAATTACAAAACCATCAATATTTTTATATTCACCTAAATATATATTTTTCGTTGTTTCTGGTATATAAGTATATTCAAAATAATCATTGCCAATAATTACATTTTCAATACTATCTATTTTTACAAAATCTTCAGGTTCTATTATTCTTCTTCTATCATATAACAACGTATTATATTTTTTGTACTTACTATTTAAAAATGATAGTTTGTTTATTTTTATTTTACTAGATTTTAAGATTTTTAATTTCATATTAATCTTCTTTCCAATTTCTTTTCTTTAATTTTAGAATCTTTATTTTTAACTTCCACGTTTTCTATACTAGTTATTTTTTTATAAGAGTTGTTAAAATGACATGTGTGGATTTTATTCATAAGTGGATCTTCATACTTAAAATCAACTATTATTCCAGTAGGTACTAATGAAACATTTTCTATAATAGTATTAGGAATAATATTAAATTCATAATTAATATTTTCAAATACTATATTTATTTTTTTTAAGTTTTTAAGATCAAAAATATCTGCAGATAAATTAGTATATTTATTGTCATTTAAACCCTTATATAAATTATTTACAGATAAATCAAATACATATTCATCTTTATCTTCAATAGGATAATCTTCTGTTATATACATCTCATCTATTTTATCTGTATCAACTACTCTAAAATATTTATCTAATAATATATATCTTCTCATATTGTTAAAACTATTGTTAATTAATATTTCATATGTTTCTTTTTTATCATTATAATTGATATATATTAGTTGTTCTGACTCATCTAATTTCAAATTAAACTCTTTAGGATTTAATAGCATTTCATTATCTTCTTTCATAGTAATTTTTCTAAGATTTGGGAAAGATTCTCTAAAAGGTGATGGTGTTATAGAATGTACGAATTTTATTTTTTTAATAGAATTTATATCCATAATAAGTTTTTTACAATTAAGTTTGTTTTTAATTATTATCTTTTCATACTCTTTATATTCATTTATTAAATTTAAAGTTTCATTTTCGATATCATCAGAACTTAAAAAACAAATATTTTCTAAATTATCTACTATAAAATCATCTTGAATATCCTTTAGAATATATTTTTTTACTGATTTTTCATCATATATTTTTATATGTAAATCTTCTTTACGTTTAATGTCTATATTTTTATTTTTTACATCGATTTCATGATTAGAATTTTTACCTCTAATTATTATTTTTTCTAATTTTTCACATTTTTGTTTTTTATCATATTTGAAACTCTTTATTTCATATGGTATAGATATTGTTTCTAATGAAGGTAAATAATACATAAAATTGTCTACATATTTTATAGTATCAGGAAAATAAATTTCTTTTAAATTTGGAAAATATATAATAATTCCAATATCACTTTTAATATACTCTATATTTTTATCAATAATTAAATCTTCAATTGGAAATCCAAATATAAATAATTCATCTACATTTATGTTTACAAGTGATGAGTCACTTGTAAGTTTAAGTGCATTAATGTCTTTTAATTGTCTTTTATAATCCGAATATTTATAACTTTCGTTTTTACTTAAATCAATAGAAAGCTTTTCAATATTTTTATTTTTTGAAAGTAAAACTTTTCTATCTTTTTTTAAATTTTCTATATTTTCCTCTTTAATTTCATTTTTATAATTCATATAACTCAATCCCTACTATTTTATATTTTTAATTAAGATTTTCCCACATTCTTCTATTGCTTTGGCATCTTCTTTTTTACCATCAAAACAATCTATCATTTCTTTAATACCTTTAAAATATTTTAAATTTTTATTCTTATCAAAATCTATTGCGCACGCATAATATAATGTTTTATTTGATATACCTAAACTTTTTAGTTGCTTTAACTTGTCCATATATTTCAAATATTTATTATATAATTTATCAAAGTCTTCATTATTTAATCTTTCACTAAATAATTTATGCCAATCATTATTAATAAGTAATTCATTAAATTTATCATCTACCTTTAAATATCTTTTATTATCTAACCATAAACGTTTGTTATTATTTAACATTAAATATCTTTTAAAGCTACTATTAATTTCATATCTTTTATTATTTATAAAAAATGTAAATTTATTTTTTTTATTATGTTCTATTATTGCGATGCATCGTTGATATCCTTTAAACATTTCCCATTTCTTAATTTTGGGAAAATTTTTTTCAATATAATTTTTATCAATAATTTGAACATCACCATTTTTATATAAATTAATTATTTTATTTTCATCAGACTCAACAAATAAAGTTAAAACATTATCACTGTTTTCTATAATATATAAATTCCCATTTATACTAATTATTTTATTTTCTGGAATTAATTTCATATCACTATCAATAAATTTTAAATCATTAACTTTATTATTTCTATAAAAGGAAACATTTTTCCCAATAATATTGGTATCTAAAATAAGTTGTTCAATAACATCATTATTTCCTATAATTATATTTTTATATTTAGTATACATATGTAAATCTAGTTTAGAATTTACTATATTTTTATCACTTAATTCTATATCCTTATACTCTATATATTTTTTTGTTATTCCATTACTGTTAACCAATATAATGTTATCTTCATTGTTATTTGAAATTGTTATTTTTAACGTATCATTTATATTTTCAAAATGTATACTATAACAAAATGGAGGACATTCGATATTTTCAATTTTATTATCAAAAACTATGTTTACTTTATTGCTTAAATCACGACAAATTTCTATATATAGTCCATTTGATTTGAGTGCGATATCATAATCAATTGTTATTCCATCTAAATCTAAATTTTCATTTTTAGAAAATATAATTTTTTTAGATTCTTTACCTGAAGTATCAAAATTATATAACATAGCATAATTTAAATATACACCATTTTTTAATATTATTTTTTTAATTTTTTTATAAAATGTGCGTTCATGTATTGCTATTAGTTTATATCCACTATTTTCATCAATTAATAATGTGTTTTTATTCATAATATTAAATTTTTTATATGACCATATATCCTCAATTTCACTAAGTTTTAAGATATGATCTTTTTTCATTAGTAGTTCGCCTACTTCCTATTATTTTTAATGTCTTTAATTAAGATTTTTCCAAATTGTTCTATTTTTTCTGCTTCATTTTCTGTAATACTTTCATTTCCCATCATTTGTTTTAATCCTTTAAATAATCTTAAATCTTTATTTTCATCAAAATCTGTTGCATAAGCATAATATAAGGTTTTATTTGAAATACCTAAATCTTTTAGTTGCTTTAACTTGTCCATATATTTCAAATATCCAGTATATAATTTATCAAAAACTGAATTAGATAATCCACTTTTAAAAATTTTACTCCAATCATTATTAACAAGTAATTCATTAAATTTATTATTATTTAACATTAAATATCTTTTAAAACCACTATTAATTTCATATCTTTTATTATTCATAAAAAATGTAAATTTATTTTTTTTATTATGTTCTATTATTGCGATGCATCGTTGATATCCTTTAAACATTTCCCATTTCTTAATTTTGGGAAAATTTTTTTCAATATAATTTTTATCAATAATTTGAACATCACCATTTTTATATAAATTAATTATTTTATTTTCATCAGATTCAACAAATAAAGTTTGATAATCAATATTTGTATCTATAAAATATAGTGTTCCATTTATATTAATAGTTTTGGTTCTAGGTAATAATCTCATATCATTATCATCAATAAATTTTAACTCATTTACTTTTAATTCTGGATATGGATTTTTAAATGTATTTGTATTCATAATAAGAGTTTTAATAGGAATATTAATATTATCTAGATAAATATTTTTATATTCATCAAATTTACATAAATCTAATACTCCATCTTTTACATCACGATTAAATAATCTAATTTTATCTTTTTTAACAATTTTTACTCCACTATTGTTTATTGTATATAAAACATCTTCTTCTTTACTATAGATTCTTAATTCTATATCATCCATTTCTTTACAAAAAGTTATGGAACTTCTATTTTTAGCGTTAAATTTAATTTTTTCAACCTTATCTTCAAATACTATATTTATCGTATCTATAAGAAAATTACGGGCATCTAACTCTAATGCGAAAAATTCATCATTTTTACATATAGTATCATAATCAATAGTTATACCATTTAAATCATTTCTTTTTGATAGTACAATATTTTTAATATTAGTATTAGTGGTATCAATTATGTATCCACCATATCTAAAATCGTAATCAAAAACAATATTTTCAAAATTTTTATATATTTTCTTTTTTTTAATATACCAAAATGATCTAGATGCATCCACTATTAAAGTATCATAATTTATAAACCTATTATAAGGTTTACAATGTCCATGCTTACTAACTATCTGACTAAATTTAATTGAATGTTTAATTTTCATAGTACATCACTTACTTTCTTATATTACTAATTTTATAAATATTTGATTTATCTTCTAATTGATTTAACAAGTGTATTTCCATAATTATTAATATTTTTAATATCTTCTAAATCATATTTACCATTGCCTAAATTCACTATTAAATTATCCAAAACTTCTTTAATATCTTTAAATGGATAATTATTTTTATAAAGATAATACGTATAATATAAAACTCTTCTATCTATTCCAAGTTTATTTAATTTATCAAGATATTCAAAATCTAAACTTTCAATAACATCATTTTTTTCACAATAAAATTTCTTCTGTTTTTTCTTTAATTTTCCATTAACTATCTTAAATATGAACTGCAAATCATCAGAATTATTTTTAGATTTATTATTTGGAGTAACTGTAAGTAAATCTTCGTTTGATTTAATAATATAACTTTTATCTTTAGATAAATGAATCTGTTCAATTTGTTGGTTATATTTTATTTTTATGATTTGATCTTTATGTTTTCTTTTAATAACGTTTCTTTCAAAAAAATAATACATATTACTAAATTTATATTCAAAATTTTGTCCAAATGGAAATGTTAATGTATTAATTTTCATATTTGGAAATTGATTACTAAGTTCTTTAAAATTAGAATTATCAGTAAATTCAATTTCGTTAAGAGTTTCAGATTTTAAAATTTCATATAAAAATCCACTCCAAAACGTACTATTAATAACTATGGGTTTATCAAATACAAGTTTTGTTAAATTTTCAGGAATATATCCTTTTGCTGCTTCTACATCACTAATATATAATGTATCAGATTTTGATAAATCCTCTATACTTAAATCTTTTCTAATTACAATATATCTAAATTTATATTCCCCATTCAATATAATATATATATTATCTTTTTTAAAATACATATGATATATCATTTCATAGTCACTTAATTTAAAATTAACTTTTTGAGGTATTAATCTCATATCATCGTTATCAACTACTTCTATCTCTCTTATGGAATAACCCTGATAATCTATATATTTTAAATTATCTAGGTCATGAGTGTTGATCAATATTTTATTGCAATTCCTAATTTTACTATTTATATCAATTTTACTGGGATGATATTTATTTACTATGTCTGATATATTAAGAGTATCACTATTAATTGATTTTATTTCTACCTCTTTTTTATCAATTTTATTATTAAGATATATATCGTATTTTATTGAAATACCATCTTTAAATAAAGATAAAATTATTTTATTATCATTCCATTTAAAAAGTTTTATTTGAAAATTTTCTACATCAAATTCAAGATTATCTTTATTATCATCAAATATAACTAATTTTTTTAATGATTTAAACTTATTTGAAAATATGTGATCTATTCCTTTATTATATATAAAGAGAGTTTCTAAATTATCTAAATTCATAGAGATATTTTTAATATCATCAAGACAACTATATAAAGTTAATTTTTTAATATTATTACAATTTATAAATGAAATATTTTCATAATTTTCAACATCATAACCTATTTCTAATTCTTCAATGGGAAAATTAATAAATTGTAAAGTTTCATAGTTTCCTACAATTACAATTTTTTTAATATTTTTTAATTGTTCTTTATAATCATTGTAGTTAAATATTCCCATGTCTATCACATCAGCAATAAGTGTATCTGCACTACTTTCGACATTTTTACTTTTAAAATATTTCCTGTCTTTTTTAATTTCGTTTAATAATATTTCCCCCATTAGGATCACCGCGCCTATATTTCTTAACTATCATATTTCCAAAATTATTAATCTTTTCTATATCTTCATTTGTAGTGTTACTATTTAATAATTCATCTAATACTTTTTTAAATTCACCAAATAATCCTACATTAAGACACTTATAATATGTATAATATATAATTCTTTTATCTATACCAAGTTTGTCCAATTTATTTAAGTATTCTAAATTTATATTTAAATCAATACTTCTATCTTTTATTTTAGATTTTTTAGTAAAATGAAATAAGTCATCATTTTTAAGAGTAATTATATCTTGAAATTTATATCTGTCATTTTTTCTTTCAATTATCATCATTTCATCAGAAGAAAATATTTTATATTTTGTATTTTTTAGTAATTTTACTTTTTCTTCATTATTTTGATGTAGAATTTTTATAGTAATATCATTATCGGTATTTACTGTTAATGAATTTTCACATTTTAAACCAAATTCAAATGTTAAGTAATTATAATTAATACTCACATTATCTAAATTATCAATATCAAAATCTTTTTTAATAACTAATTCTTCTAAATTAGTAAAATCAGGAATATGATTTTTTAACTTATCTTCAAAAGATATATAATTACCATTTATATTATAACTATCTAAAATAAATTTTTTTACTCTTGTATTATCTATTTCCATTGATATTTTTTGGCAATCACTAAAATATAGAATTTCATCATTATTAAAATCTATTATATTAAAATCTTTAATTAATATTTTTCTTATTTTATTATTAAATTTGTTTTTCAAAGTTACAATAATATTTTCATTATCAATGATATCTATAATATCTATATCTTCATCTTCATTTTTTTTAAAATTTACTTTTTTAGGTTGAAGCAACATCTCATCATTATCTACTATTTCAATTTCATCAACATATGAAAATAATTTTATTTTTCCTTTTAACTTTTCTAAATCACTTTTTTTACAGGTTATTTTTTTACAATTTCCAATATCTAAATCTTTTTCATCTATATCATCATATTCATCAATTAAATTGGAAAGGTCAAATGTTTCAAAATTATTATAATATACATATTCTATTTCTACTATTCTACAGTCATATCCATATATACTGTAAGTTATAGATGAATTATCATCATAAATATGAAGATTTGAATAAGTATATTTATCATAATCATCATTAGGATAAACCTCTACATTTTTATTTTCTACATTAAATTTTAAATCTTTAAAACTACATCTATTATTTATAATAAGTGTCTTTACATTATTATTAAGAGTATGTATCGCATTGAGTGACGTATACGGTATGGTTAATTTTTCAAGAGATGTTAAATCATCTAACAAGTTTTGTATATAAAAAGTATATTCAGGTATTTCAAGTTCTTTTACATTGTAAAAATTTATAAATCTAAAATTTTCATATTGAAAAAAAGACGAAAATTTAAGATTTTCAACTGGAAAATTTTTAAGTACAACTTTATTTGTCCCATAATCTTCTATTGAAATAGTTTTCAAGTTTTTAAGTTGTTCTTTATAATCATTATAATCGTATGTGCCATTTAAATACACATCATCTATTAATAATACTTTAATATTTTTTTCGTTTTTTTTCCTAAATATTTTTCTATCTTTTTTTAAATTATATAAATGTTCTTCATTAGTAAGAATAGTTGGCATTTAACATCACTCATTTCATTAGTGTTTATTTGTTAATAACTTTTTTTAGTGCTTTTGAATATCTATTATTTTGATTTATTTTAGATGATGCAGTATTTAACATATCGATAGGATTTTGACTAGCAATAAAATCTCTTATTACTTCTTTTTCATCAAATAAACCTAAATCTAGATTATGTATAACATTAATAAATGTGCTTGTTGTAATTTTTAATTTTGAATTTCTAAGTTCAAATAAGAAATTTAGAATTTCATCGTTTTTTGTTAAACTTTTTTCAAATTCTGTATCATAATCCATTTTAATAGTTACAACATTATCAATTTGATTTTTAGCAATTGAAGCAAAATTATTAGTCATAATAAGTCTAAAATTTTTATTAGGTGTCGTTAATTTTTTATCACCAAAAATATATGGATTGTATGAAAAGTTACTTATAATACCATTAAGTGATGATATTGCTTGTACAGGTGCAGTATTTATATTTTTCATTAATACTATTCCACCGTTTTCAAATTTTTCTTGAAATGGTGATTTATTATAATTTGTATTAAAATCATAATAACCATTAATTTGTGTTATTTCATCATATACATTACCAATATTGCTTAAACTAAGACCAAGTAGCACTGCTAATTGTTTTACAAGTTGTGTTTTACCACATTTTTCTGGTCCATCTAAACAAACAGTATTACCAACAAGAATATGTTTTAATACATCATCAAATTTTGGATGATAATGTAATTTAGCATCTTTCATACTAATTAATCTATCATATCTTTCCTTAATATTAGTTTTTTCATTAAAAGCATCTATTACATCATATTGCTTTTGTACTTCTTTTAATATTTCACTTCTTGAACTTGATTTTATATTTATTGCTCTATCAATTGATGATAAAACATCTGTACTTTTATCTTCTATTATTTTGATTTTTTCTCTTGAAATACTTTTTACTTTTTCTAAGTTTTTACTTGCTGTATCATCTAACTTTTTATTAACTTCATTTACTTTTTTACTATTTTTTTCTATATCAGTTTTTATACTAGATAAATTCGTAGATAACTTATTAATTTCTTCATTTAATTTATCCATATTATCTTGAGATATATTAGTATAAATTCCAACACGCATCCTATCTTCTTCAATAGCCTTATTATAATTTTCATTATTCAATATTACACTATAAATTCTAGCTTCCCATTCTTCTTTTGAACTGTAATAACCTCTAGATGAAATTATATAATTTAATGTATTTAAAAAATCTATATCATTTTTAACAATACTCATTATATTATTAAAAAATATATTATCGTTTACAAAGCTACTAGCGTAGAACATAGTTTTTAATACTTCCTTTGAACTATTTTTCTTACTTTCAAGTAATTTTATATAGTTTCTACAACTTTCAAGACTAAGTCCATTATCAAATGATGTTAGTATTAAATTAGAAATTTCATCTGGTACATTAAAATCTAAATTATCTATTTCATTTTGTAAAATAATTTTTTGTGTATATTCTTTTTCTTCTTCTCTTTCTTCCTTTTTACTTGACCAAAATCCCATGTTTATTACCTCCTAAATTAATTTTTATCTATTTCTTTTATTAAATGTTTTTCAACAACATCTAATGATTTTTTTAATTCTTTATTATCATTATTAGTAAAAAATTGTAATATTTCTTTAAAATTTGTATAAAGTCTTAATTTTTCATATTCATAACTAGAAATTGGTTTTGTTGTTTCTTTAGTTTCTTGTTCTTCTATAATTTTATTGTTTTCGCATTTCGCATTTACTTCTGTTTCTTTCATATTT
>CANRCS010000026.1 GCA_947629195.1 uncultured Bacilli bacterium
CTATCAAGAATTTCATAGAAGGTGATTTAATTGAAATTAATTGTTGGTATAGGTAATCCAGGAAAAGAATATGAACATACAAGACATAATATTGGATTTGATGTTATAGATACAATATGTAATAAGTTTAATATTGTAAATAGTAAAACAAAATTTAACGGAATATATTATGAATTAAATTATAAAAATGAAAAAATAGTATTATTAAAACCTCAAAGTTATGTCAATTTAAGTGGAGAAGTTGTAATAAAATTTTTAAATTATTTTAAAATAAATATTGATGATATGTTAGTTATTGTTGATGATTTAGATCAACAAATAGGTAAGTATAAACTTAAAACAAATAGTAGTTCAGGCGGACATAACGGACTTAAAAATATTGAATTACATTTAGGTACTAAAAATTATAAAAGATTAAAAATTGGAATATCAAATAATAAAAGTATCGATACTAAAGATTATGTTTTGGGTAAATTTTCTAGTGAAGATAGAAAAATTATTAATGATGTAATTAATTCATCAGTTGATATAGTAATTGATTTTATTGATATGCCATTTGCTGAATTAGTTAATAAATATAATAATAAACATCGTTGAAAGGGTGTAATGACATGAGTATTTTTGATAATATGTTAGATATTGATTATCAAAATGGTAAAACTTCAATTCAAGGATTAACAAATTCTATACAGCCTCTGTATATTTACAATTTATATAAATATACAAATAGAGGTCTTTTAGTCGTTACTTCAACTTTATATGAGGCAAATAAAATATATGATTCAATTTGTAATTATACAAATGATGTTTTATTATTTCCAATGGATGATTTTTTAACTACAAGACTTGCTACAACATCACCAGAACTTAAAAGTATAAGATTATCTACAATAAATGACTTAATTAATAATAATAAAAAAATTGTAGTAACTCATCTTATGGGTTATTTAAAATATTTACCTAGTTTAACAACTTCTAAAGATAGTATTTTAAACATAAAAATAGGTAGTATTATTAATAGAAATGAATTAATTGAAAGTTTGAATAAACTTGGTTACAATAAAGATTCTATTGTAACAAAAACAGGTGAATTTGCACTTAGGGGATACATAGTTGATATATTTCCTGTCAATGAAAATAATCCTATTAGAATTGAGTTTTTTGATGATGAAGTAGATTCCATTAGAACATTTGATTATGAAACACAATTATCTATAAATACTTTGGAAAATATTGAGATTCATCCTTTCGTTGAAATATACAATAATAGTTTAAATAATTCTTTACTAGATTATTTAAAAGATCCTATAACAGTATTTTTTGATTATAATCAAATAAAGAATAATTATAAACTTTTAATAGCAGAAATATTTGAGTATAATCAAAGAAATAATACAAAAGAAAAGTATATGTATGAATTTGAGGAAATAATAAATGAAGATGAAATTTTTATTTTAAAAACCGATAATATAATACATGATGTAAAAATAGAACAGGAAAAAAAGTATATCACGACAGAAGTAAAAGATTATTCTGGAAATCTTGAAAATGTTAAAAATGATTTAGATATATTAATTGGAAAAGATAAAACTATAATAATAGCTTTAAATAATAAAAAGCAAATAAATAACTTTAAAGAATATATATATAAAGATGCAGTTATAACAAATGATAATCATATTATAGATAATAATGTTAATGTTATAAATAAAAATATATTCTCTGGTTTTGGTATTAAAAAATATATAATTTTAACTGCTAAGGATTTATTTGGTACAACAGAAGTAAAACATAATTTTACAAATAAATATAAGTTTGGAACCAAGATAAAAGATGTTAACAAGTTAAATATAGGAGATTATGTTGTACATAATATACATGGTATTGGAAGATATTGTGGTATTACTACTTTAACCAAAAATGGAATAAAAAAGGATTATTTGAAAGTTCAATATAAAAATAATGATTCATTATATATACCAGTAGAAAAAATAGATTTAATTAGTAAATATTCTTCTAATGAAGGTGTAGTACCTAAAATAAATAAACTTGGTAGTACAGAATGGGAAAAAACAAAATTAAGAGTTAAATCTAAAGTTAAAAATATTGCAAATGATTTACTTAAATTATACGCAAAACGTGAAGCACAAAAAGGTTTTGCATTTTTACCTGATAGTGAAGAGCAAGCAATGTTTGAAAGTCAATTTGAATATACTCCAACAAATGACCAATTACTTGCAATTGAACAAATCAAAGAAGATATGGAAAAAGATATTCCAATGGATAGATTACTGTGTGGAGATGTTGGATTTGGAAAAACAGAAGTTGCATTTAGAGCTATTTTTAAGGCAATAATGAGTGGGAAGCAAGTTGCATATTTATGTCCAACAACAATTTTGTCTAATCAACAATATACTAATGCAATAGAAAGATTTAAAGATTTTCCAATAAATATAGCTTTACTAAATAGATTTGTTAGTAGAAAGAAAATTACAGAAACTTTAACAGGATTAAAAGAAGGTACAATAGATTTTGTTATAGGAACTCATAGACTTTTGAGTAAAGATGTAATTTTTAAAGATTTAGGACTTTTAGTAATAGATGAAGAACAAAGATTTGGTGTAACTCACAAGGAAAAAATAAAAGAATTAAAAAACAACATAGATGTTTTAACTTTATCTGCAACACCTATTCCAAGAACCCTTCAAATGTCTATGGTTGGAATTAGAAATCTATCGTTAATAGAAACTGCACCAGTAGATAGATATCCTGTTCAAACCTATGTTTTGCCTGAAAATAAGAATATTATAAAGGATGTAGTATATAAAGAATTAAGTAGAAATGGGCAAACATTTATTTTGTATAATAATGTTGATGATATTATAAAAAAATATCATGAAATATCATTACTTATACCTGATGCAAAAATAACATATGCGCATGGGCAAATGAAAAAAAATGAACTAGAAGATAGGATGCAAGCTTTTATAAATCATGAATACGATATATTAATCTGTACTACAATTATTGAAACAGGAATTGATATTCCAAATGCAAATACCCTAATTATATTGAATGCAGATAGATTTGGATTAAGTCAACTATATCAAATAAGAGGTAGAGTTGGTAGAAGTAATAGAATAGGTTATGCATATTTAATGTATGATGAGAAGAAAGTATTAAATGAAGTTGCTACTAAAAGATTACAAGTCATAAAAGATTTTACAGAACTTGGTAGTGGATTTAGAATAGCTATGAGAGACTTATCAATAAGAGGAGCAGGAGATATATTAGGTAGTGAACAAGCAGGTTTTATTGATACAGTTGGTATTGAATTATACTTAAAAATGTTAAACGAAGAAGTAGCAAAATTAAAAGGTATAGAAATCCCTAAAGAAGAAAATGATAATGCTCCACTAATTGATATTGAAACTCACATATCTGATTCATACGTAGAAGAATCTGATTTAAAAATTGAAATCCACAATAAAATTAATCAAATTGACTCTTATAATAAACTAATTGAAATAAAAAAAGAAATCGAAGACAGATTTGGAAAAGTAACGGAAAATATGTTAATATATATGTATGAAGAATGGTTAGAAAAATTATTTAAAAAATATGAAATAAATAATTTTAAACAAACTAAGACTTTTGTGGAATTTGAATTTAATCAAAATATAAGTAACAAAATTGATGGTGAGAAATTATTTTATCAAGCTAATGCAATATCACGTATGTTTAGATTTTCTTATTTTAATAAAAAGATAAAAGTAATACTAGATATAGTAAAACTAGAAAAACACTGGATATATTATTTAGTTGATTTACTTAATGTGTTTGATAATTTTTCAAAATAATTATTAATAATCTGGTATATTTTGGTGCATATATCACAAAATAAAATTAGTGTTAGAAAGTGAGGATATATATGAAAGCAACAGGAGTAGTAAGAAGAATTGATGAATTAGGTAGAATTGTTATACCAAAAGAAATAAGAAAAAATTTAAGAATTAGAGATGGAGAATCCATAGAAATTTATACTGATAATCTAAATCAAATAATACTTAAAAAATATTCATTATCAGAAGACTATAATTTGATTATAAGAAGTTATATTGATTCGATATATCAAACTATAAAAAAAGATGTTTATATAACTGATAGAGATAAATTTATCGCTATATCTGGTTCAAATCAAAAGAAGTATGAAAATAAAGATATTAGTAATTTTCTTTCAGAAATTATAATAAATAGAGATTATGTAAAATCTGATGCTACTGAGAAAATTGAATTAGTAAACGGTATTACAGAGAACTGTTATTATTTAATTAGTAGTATTATATCAAATGGAGAATGCATTGGATTATTAGTTATTACATCTGAAGTAGAAGAAATTAATAATTCAGATGAGAAAATAATTCAAATTGCTTCACAATTTTTAGGAAAGTATATTGAAAATTAAAAAATATATTGTTATAATAATGTATATTTATTTTGCAATGAAGGAAAGAGTACATAATAATTGTTGTTGTAGAGAATCTATGTATGGTGAAAATAGATACAATAATATTATGGAAGATGGTTCTGGAGCAAAAACGTAATAATATGCGTTAAATATTTGAGTGTATAATTTTAATAATTATAAATTAAGGTGGTACCGCGAAAGATTCGTCCTTATATAGGATGAATCTTTTTATAAAATATTTTTAAAATTAAGTATTTAAATAAATATTTAAATAATACAATTTATATTGGATAATACTAAAGGAGTGATATACAAATGAATAAAAAATTTTACATTTCAACTGCAATAGCGTATACATCTGCAAAACCTCATATAGGTAATACTTATGAAATTGTTTTAGCTGATGCAATTGCACGTTACAAAAGATTATTAGGATATGATGTTTATTTTCAAACAGGAACAGATGAACATGGATTAAAAATACAGCAAAAAGCAATTGATGAGGGTATAACTCCACAAGAATATGTAGATAATATTTCAAAAGAAATAAAAAATATTTGGGATTTAATGAATACAAGTTATGATAAATTTGTTAGAACAACAGATAAAGAACATGAAGAAATAGTAAAAAAGATATTCAAAAAGTTATACGATAAAGGAGACATTTATAAAGGAAAATATGAGGGTTGGTACTGTGTACCATGTGAATCATTTTTTACAGATTCGCAATTAGTTGATAATAAATGTCCAGATTGTGGTAGAGAAGTAAAAAAAGAAAGTGAAGAAGCATACTTTTTTAAATTAAGTAAATACCAAGATAGGCTTATTGAATATATCAATAATCATCCAGAATTTATACAACCTGATTCTAGAAAAAATGAAATGTTAAATAACTTTTTAAAACAAGGATTACAAGATTTATGTGTATCTCGTACTACATTTGATTGGGGAATACCTGTTGATTTTGATTCAAAGCATGTAATATATGTATGGATTGATGCTTTATCTAACTATATAACATTTTTAGGTTATGATCCAGACGGAAATCATAGTGAAAACTTTAAAAAATATTGGCCTGCTGATGTTCACTTAATTGGAAAAGATATTTTAAGATTTCATACATTATATTGGCCTATAATGTTAATGGCATTAGATTTAGAATTACCAAAACAAGTATTTGGACATCCATGGTTATTGATAGGCGATGGAAAAATGAGTAAATCTAAAGGAAATGTAATGTATGCAGATGATTTAGTAAATTTATTTGGACTAGATGAAATTAGATATTATTTATTACATGAAATTCCATTTGCGAACGATGGAACAATAACATATGATTTAATAATCGAAAGAATAAATTCAGATTTAGCTAATATACTAGGAAATCTAGTAAATAGAACTATATCAATGGTAAATAAATATTTTGATGGAGTAGTACCATCTAGTAAATACAGGGAACAAATAGATGATGAATTAATCTCTTTAGCGCTTAAAACTCCTGAAATTGTAACAGAACACATGGACGAATTAAAAGTGGCAGCAGCAATAGATGATATATTCGAATTACTTAGAAGATGTAATAAGTATATAGATGAAACAACTCCATGGATTTTGGCTAAAGATGAAACAAAGAAAGATAGATTAGGAACAGTTTTATATAATTTACTTGAATCAATTAGAATAGCTTCAGTATTATTAAGTGCATTTCTACCAGATACATCAAAAGAAATATTTAATCAATTAAATACAACATTAACAAATTACGAATCTTTAAGTGAATTTAATGGTATGGAGCAAACAAAAAGAGTAAATCAACCTAAACCTTTATTTGCGCGTATAGATAAAAATATAAAGTTAAAAGAAATAGAAGACTATAAAAGTGTTAAATAATTGTAAAATTTTGTGTAAATAACAATGTTTTCGACTTTTTTCTCTGTATTATTACAATAATATATGTTATCTTTTTAGTGTTGTCGGAAAAAATACATAAAAAAGGAGAATATTTATGTCGAGGCAAAACAAAATAGTTATTTGTGGTTTTGTAGTAGGTATTATAATTTTTATAGTAGTAAATATTATACATCCAGAAGTATTCAATATGTTATATTTATTAATGTTAATAATCTATTTTCTTAGATTTTTAAATAATAGACGTGAAGAAAATAGACTAAGAAAAAATTTCAATAAACATTAATTGAAATTTTTTTTAGTTTTGGTAAAATATTTATTGACTGTAAGAAGGCGAGGTGTATTCGAGATTTATTCTCGAAGAATTTTATGATTGATATACATTGTCATTTGGAAAATAAATATTATAATAATATTGAAGAAATTATAGAAAAATGTAAAAAAAATAATATAGAAAAAATAATAGTTAGTGGATATGATTTAGAAAGTAGTATAGAAGCAGTAGAATTATCTAATACTTATGATAATGTTTATGCTACAATTGGGTATTTACCAGAAGTTATATATGAAAATAAGATAGATGATATAAAAGAATTAGAAAAATTAGTAAAACTTGGAAAAGTTGTTGGAATAGGTGAAATTGGCTTAGATTATCATTGGTATCAAGAAAATAAAGAAAAACAAAAAGAATTATTTGTAAAACAAATTTTATTAGCCCAAAAGTATAATCTTCCAATAGTTATACATTGTAGAGAAGCTATTACTGATTGTTATGAAATATTAAAAGAATATAAACCTAAAAAATGTGTTATGCACTGTTTTAGTGGAAGTTTAGAAATGGCACAGAAATTTATAGATTTAGGAGTATATATAAGTATTGGTGGAATATCAACATTTAAAAATGCTAAAAAAATTGTAGAAGTAATAAAAAATATACCACTTGAATATATTGTATTGGAAACAGATAGTCCATATCTTACTCCAGAACCACATCGAGGTAAAATAAATTATCCATATTATGTTTCCTATGTTGCAGACAAAATTGCTAATATAAAAGGTGTAGAAAAACAAGTAGTGGAAGATATTACCACAGCTAATTCTTATAAATTATTTGACTTTTAATAGTGTATATGCTAGAATATTAACTCGTATTAAGAGGTGAAAAGATGAAAATTCGACTGCCCAAGAAATTGGGAATAGTTACTAAAGTTTCAGTAATTGCAACCTTTGCAATATACGCTTCCTTAACGAGCAAAATAGAAAAAGTTAGTTCATTAGGTGATACACAAGCAGATATTACACAAAATATTGTACCTTTTGAAACTATTGAACAGTTAGATGAAAATTTGGATTTTATGGAAAGAAAAGTTGTTCAAACTGGTATTAACGGTTTAACAATAGAATATAACGGGGTTTCTATTGAAATTCAAAAACCACAAACACAAATTATAGCGGTTGGCAAGAGTTTTATTGATAGTTTTACTGCTTCAATAACTGGATATGGACCCGATTGTTATGGATGTAGTGGTAAAGTTAGTTCTGGACAAGATGTAAGGAATGGAAATATTTATTATGAAGATTCAAAATATGGAAAACTAAGAATAATAGCAGCAGATAATAAATATCCATTTGGTTCTATTTTTAGAATTTCAAATAGTAATGCATTAGTTGAGCCTACTCTAGCAATAGTTCTTGATAGAGGAGGAGCAATTAAGGGGAACAAAATTGACTTATTATATGAAAGTCAAAGTTCAATACCTAATAATGTAACTCAAAAGGATATTACAATAGATGTAGTAAGATTAGGTTGGTAAAGACTAGAAATAGTCTTTTCTTTTGTTTGATATATAATTCTTAATAATGTATAATTTATATGAGATGAGGTATTTTATGAATAAAGATTTTAATTTTAAAAAAAAATATGGTCAAAACTTTTTAAATGACAATAATATTTTAAATAATATAGTTAATTCAGTAGAAATTACTAAAGATGATTTAGTAATTGAAATTGGTCCAGGAGAAGGTGCTTTAACAAAAAAAATAATTGAAAAGACAAACAAGCTAATTTGTTTTGAAATAGATAAAGATTTGGATAAGTATTTGTCAAAATTTAAAGAGTTTGGTGTACAAATAGTTTATGGAGATTTTTTAGAACAAAATATAAATGAATACATTAAAAATATTGAATATGATAACTTGTATATAATTGCAAATTTACCATATTACATAACAACGCCTATTATTACTAAAATTATCGAAGATAAAATACCATGTAAAAATTGTATATTTATGGTTCAAAAGGAAGTTGCAGATAGATTATCTGCTAATATATCAACTAAAGATTATAATTCATTAACAATATTTTTAAATTATTATTTTAAAATTAAAAAATTATTTGATGTTAGTAGAAATTGTTTTTATCCTAAACCAAATGTAGATAGTTCAGTAATATCATTAGAAAGATTATCTAATCCACCTGTAATTGTTAATGATGAAGAAAAATTTTTTAAATTAATAAAAGATTCATTTAAATACAAAAGAAAAAATTTAAAAAACAATTTAAAAGATTATAATCTAACAAAAGTAAATGAAGTATTAAACAAAAATAATATGGATTTAACGATAAGAGCAGAAGCATTATCTATGGAAATATTTGCTCAGATTTCTAATAATTTAGAATAATTCATCTTGAATACTCATATATTTATATGGGTGATAGGGATGAATTTTAATATTGGAGATTTGGTCACTAGAAAATCCTATAATAATGATACTATATTTAAAATTATAAGAATTGAAGATGATGTTGTATATTTAAAGGGAGTAACAGTGAGGTTATACGCAGATAGCAATGTAGATGATTTAAAACATTTTGACAATAAAGAAGAAGATGTAATTGAAAAAGATAATAGAAATTTTAAAGATTTAAATATTGCTTCAAAGTTTAATAGAAATGAATATTTTTATCTTCCTGGAAAAATTCTTCATATTGATGGGGATAAAGAATACTTAGAAAGATGTTTAAAGTTTTATAAGGATTCTAATGTTTTAGCTTATGGAATTTATTCAAAAGAAGATGAAATATGTGAAAATATTCAAAAATATTTAGTAGATACTAATCCAGATATAGTTGTAATTACAGGACATGATTCATATAACAAAAAAGGCGGAAATAAAAATAAAAGTTCTTCATACAGAAATAGTGAAAATTTTGTTAAAGCAATAAAAGAAGCGAGAAAATATGAGAAGGCACATGATAAACTAATTATAATTGCAGGTGCATGCCAATCAAATTATGAAGAATTAATAAGAGCAGGCGCAAATTTTGCATCAAGTCCTAAAAGAATTAATATACATGCGCTAGATCCTGCTATTATTGCTACTGCAATAGGTCTTTCTGATAAAAGTGAAGATATAGATTTAATAGGGATTTTGACAAAAACAAAATATGGTCCAGATGGAATTGGTGGTATAAAAACAAAGGGAACTATGTATGTTGGATACCCTAGATAAGGAGAAAATATGACAATTGAAAAAATCAAAAAAAATATAAGTGATAACTTAGGACATAAAGTTAGAGTAGTATTCAACACAGGTAGAAATAAAATAGAAGAATTTGATGCAGTAATAAAGGAGTCATACAATTTTATTTTTGTAGTAGAGACTAAAAATGAAAACAAATCATTTACATATTCAGATGTTTTAACACAAACTGTCGAATTACATTTTGAATAATTATACAAATATTTAACAGTTTTTAACATTTTTTTTATTAAAATAATTGCATTTTACCTCTCACTAATATATAATTTAGTTATAAAGCATAGTATTGTGCTTTGGAAGGAGAGGATTAACTTGAAAATTACATCAGTAACAGTACGTAAAATGGAAAAAGAAAATTCACGTATGAAAGGAATCGCATCTGTATTATTAGACGACAGTTTTGCAGTTCATGATATTAGAATTATCGAAGGAGATAATGGTTTGTTTATAGCAATGCCTAGTAGAAAAACTCCAACAGGAGGATATAGAGATATTGCTCATCCAATTAATCCAGATGTTCGTAAAATGTTTGAAGATGCAATCTTAGAAGAATATAATAAAGAAGAAACTGAAGACAGTGAAGAATAAAACTAAAGATGGATATTTTAATTAATATTCCATCTTTTTTCATATTATTTTTTTTACTTCATATACTTTATTAAAAGGA
>CANRCS010000027.1 GCA_947629195.1 uncultured Bacilli bacterium
TATAATTTTTAATGTTATTTGCATATGTAAGTCTATCCCATTCTTCTTTATCAAGACTTCTAGTAATATTAGTATCATTACCATAACACATACCATGTTTTAAATATAATCTACTTGAAATCAATATATTTTTATATATATTTCTAATTTCTTTATATGTTAAAATCTCATCATATCCTAATGATTTTAATATTGAGTCAATATTTACTATTTGAAATACTCCACGATTTGTTTTAGAATCAATTTCATTAATTTCAAAGAAAGTGTCATTTATTAAATCATGAGCTTTATTATTAGTTATTTCAAATAATATACTTCCACAAGAAGCTTTTTCACTCGTTAAAATAGTTATAGGCTCATCAATATCAAATGATTTTTTCTCAATATATTTATTAATTACTCCCACATAAATATTATTTCTATCAAAATATGATTTTTCAATTCTATTTTTTTTCAAATCTAAATTCCCCCCTTACATGTCTAACATTATAACACAAAATATAAAAAATTAAAAGATTGGCATGTTTTTATGACAATCTCTATTTTTCATCTTTTAGTCTTTTTAATATTTCTTCAACAGCTTCAATTGTTTTTTGTTTTACATCACTTGCTGCTTTTTGTAGAACAGGAGTTCCTTTTTCAACAGCTAAATTATAAATATCATTTGCTTTTTCTTTTAATTGATTACCTTTTTCTTTAGCAATTTTCAATACTTTTTCTTTATCTAAATCTTCTAATTCTTTTTTTAAGTCATCAATTTTTTGTTCTAAATTTTCTTTTACTTCTTCTAGGTCAACATCTTTTGCTTTAGCAATTAATTCATCGATTTTAACCTTTAATTCTTTTCTTGTTTCACTACCTTTTTTTGGAGCAAATAAAACTCCTAATCCTGCTCCAATTGCTGCGCCTGCAACAAATTTTCCCATACCTGATTTTTTACTTTTACTCATTATTATCATCCTTTCTTTTATCTTTCTTTGTAAAAATCCTTGAGATTAAAGATGTAATACTATCTACTAATCTATCACTAAGGAAAGAAACTTTATCAGTAACTGTATCAATTAGTCCGAAAAATCCATTTAATGTATTTACTTTTTTAGTTACATTATCTGCTAAATCATTAAATTTATCAACAGTTCTAATTAATTTTATTCCTAAAATGATTAAAATAACAATTAAAATTGATGTTAACATATATAAAATTACAGGCATAACCATATTCAATGTTTCCATACTTATCTCCTATCTATCATACATAGAATCTATCAAGTTAAATAAATCATCTGTCAATTCTTCATTTTCTTCATTTTCTTTAACATCTTGTATGTCATCATCAATTGGATCTACAATTTCTTCTTCTACTTCAGGTTCGTCATCTGGTTCATTATTAATTATTATTTCATCTTCATGTTCTTGTACTCTTGTTTTTCTTTTTTTCTTTTCCTCCTTAGGTGGTTCTTCACTTATTTTATATTCTACACCAAAATCAGAATAACTATACTCATTATCTTCTTCAACTTCAACTTTTTTAACTTCTACTGGTTCTTCTTCTAGGTCAGTTAGTAAGTTATTTTCAACTAAAATATCATCAATTTCTTTTTCTATTTGATCAATTTTATTTATCTTCTTATCCTCATGTTCTAATTCTTTTTCAATATCATCAGATAGACTTCCATATGCTTTTTGTCTAATAGTATCAAAATTTATTACTAATTCTTTAGTTTTTTCAAGTTCATCTTTTTCTTTATTTTCTAATTCTTCTTTTCGGTAATTTTTATCTAAAATACCATATACTGGAGAAATTACAGGAGATGGTTTAAACTTTTTAGGTTTTTCTATTACTTCTTTTATTACTTCTCTATCAAGAGTTGGTTTCTTATATTTTGTCTGATGTTCATTAACTCTAGAATAATTTTGTTCTTCCTTAATTTTTTCTTTTTTCTTTTCTTCTTTTTTATCTACAAAATCATCATCATCAAATATTATTGGAAATTTAAAATTAGTATCTTTTTTTACTAAATCTCTTTCACTAATAACATTATCAATAGAAGTTTTGTGTTCATCTTCTTTATTATTTTTACTGTTAACTTTAATTTCCTCTTCGATACTTTCTTTTGGAACCTCAATTACTTCTTCATCGTAAAATAAGTTCTTTATTTTATCAAATAATCCCATTTTGTAGCACCTCGTTTCGTAGTATTAATTTAATTCATCTTCTGTATTAGTAGTAGCATTATTTATAGTATCATTATCTTCTTCAACTTTTTCATCTCCAACATAATTGTCATATGTATTTACATAATCTAAGAATGTTTGTTCATTTTCTGTTGGTTTATCAATTACAAATTTTTCTTCAGTTCCATTTGGAACATTATTTTCAATGAAACTGTTTATTACTATATCGTTATATTTTATTGAAGATAAAATATATGACATATCGGTAATAACTTTATTTAAATCTTTCTTATCTATTATTGCCTCCATTTTGGAGTAATTATATTGAAATTTTACGTAATACTTATCACTCATGTTTATAACATCGATATATCCACCATTTAATTTTTTATAATAATATGAGTAGTTATTTTTTTTGTAATCAATTTTACTTTTATAGTGATATGAAATTATATCAACATATAAATAATATGTGTTGTAATTAGAATATAATTTTTCATTATACTCAGTATTATCTAATATTTTAACTCCTTTAGGTAGGTAATACTTATAACCCTTAGAGATTCTATTAGATAAATTAATTTTTTGAGATAACATTGTATTTACAATCATATCTAAATTACTATTATCTAATCTAGAAACACTACATCCGGTTACCATTATCATAACAAATATAAAAATTATTACTTTCTTCATGTGGTCACCTACTCTATAAACAATTATAGCAGAAACAAATATGAAATTCAAATTATTTCCAAATATTTTACTATAATTTACATATTTTATTCATTATCATCATTATTTTCTAATTTAACTAATACTTCTCTTGGTTTAGAACCATTTGCAGGTCCTATAATTCCACGTTCTTCAAGCAAATCTATAATTCTTGCAGCTCTGTTGTAACCAAGTCTATATTTTCTTTGTAAGAATGATGCACTTACCTTTCCTGCTTTAATAACATAATCAACTATTTCGTTATATAGTGGATCATCATATTCTTCTTTTTCTATTTTTGATTCTACTTCTTTTTTCTCTATATCTAAAAGTCTTTCATCATATTTTGCTTTTTGTTGTTCAATTGTAAAATCAACTACTCTTCCTATTTCTTCTTCTGATATAAAGTTACCTTGAATTCTTTGTGGAACATTTTCACCCATCGGCAAGAATAACATGTCACCTTTACCAAGTAGTTTTTCTGCTCCTGTCATATCTAGTATTGTTCTTGAATCTATACTTGATGAAACTGCAAAACTTATACGAGATGGAATATTTGCTTTAATAACACCTGTGATTACATCAGTTGATGGTCTTTGAGTTGCGATAATTAAGTGAATACCTGCTGCACGTGCCATTTGAGTTATACGCATAATAGAATCTTCAACTTCTTTAGATGCTACTAACATAAGGTCAGCAAGTTCATCTACGATAACTACTATGTATGGTAATTTAGTTTTCTTTTCATCTTCTGGAAGTTTACGATTTTCTTTTTCGATTTTTTCGTTATATCCTTCGATATTTTTAGTTTTACTGTCGCTAAACATATCGTATCTACTTTCCATTTCAGCAACAATTTTTTGAAGTGCGATAGATGCTTTTTTAGGATCTGTTACAACTGGTGCCATAAGGTGTGGAACTCCATTATACATACTAAGTTCAACTTTTTTAGGGTCTACCATTAAAAGTTTAACTTCATCTGGTTTCGCACGCATTAAAATAGATATTATTATACCATTTATACATACACTTTTACCTGAACCAGTAGAACCTGCAACTAATAAGTGTGGCGTTTTATTTATTTCTGCAAACATTGGTCTACCCATTATATTTTTACCAAGGGCAACTAAAAGTTTACTGTTTTCTTTATTATCTGGAACTGCATTTAATATTTCTCTTATAGATACCATTGATGTTTTAGGATTTGGAATTTCTATACCTATGGTACTTTTTCCAGGAATAGGTGCTTGAATTCTAACATCCTTAGCAGAGAGTGCAAGAGCAATTTCTTTATTTATACTTAAAACTTTGCTTACACGTGTTCCTGCTTTAAGTTCAACTTCGTATTGAGTAACTGATGGTCCTACGTGAACTTCAACTACTTTTCCTACTATACCAAAATCATTAAATACATTTTCTAATATACCAATAATTCTCTTAATTTCTTCTTGACTACTAGAATTTTTAGTTTTCTTAGGTGCATCAAGTAAAGAAATTGGAGGAAGTTTATATCCTGCATTAATTTTAGGTTCAGAAACTTCTTTATTATCTACTTCATTTTCTTCTTTTAGATTGTTATTAGCATCACTAATATGTATTAATTCATCGACACTTGATACAACAACTTTCTTATCTTTTTCTTCTGCCTTTTCATCATTTGCATCATCTATTTGAACAGAATCTTCATCTTTTTTATGTTTAGATTTAGACTTAATTTTATCAATAATTGTTTTTGCAGTATCAACTATTGACACATTAAATAACATTATTATTCCAAATATTATAAGCGCAACTGAAACGATTTGAGCTCCCTCTACACTTAATAGTTTAACAAAAACAAATGAGAAAAATGCACCTATTATTCCCCCACCATCAATACTAGAAGCATCTTTAACACTAATCATAAAATTATTTATAGTTTCTTTAAATATTTCTATACCATTTACATCTAATTCTAAAACATAACTTAAATGAGACCATAGCAATATAGAAATAAAAATAAGATATGCTCCTACCATTTTAATATTACCAAAATTGGGTAGTTGTCTTTTAATTGTCATATAAATTCCAACTATAAAAAGTACAACAAGTAATAATTGATACCACGCCCCAACTAAAAATAAAGCAAAACCTCTTATTACTTCACCAATTATTCCATATCCACCAAAACCTATTATAGAAATTAGAACTATTAAAAGTCCTATTAATTCACTACTATATTTAAAACTATTCTTTTCTGAATCTTTTCTTGACTTTCTTTTTGCCATTGCTACACCTCTTCTGAACTTATATATAAATTATAACACTAAAACAATCATTTTTAAATAATATACTTTCAGTTTGACACTATTTTTACTAAGAAAAATCTAGATCAGTTCATATGCCTAATCTAGATTATTATAATTTAATAATAAGAAAGTTATGGGATTAACACAGAATGGAAAGAGAACGAATCGTACCCTTCGCCAGAATCCGAACTTCCTTCAAAGACGTGAGAGTACCCCCTGTTAGTCATCCAAGGAAACTTTTCGGCGAAGGCGGGAATAGTAGATTCATACCAGTAGCCGGTTTCATAAGTTGCATCCCCTTTTATTGCATTATCGAGTGTTATATCCTCACTGCTTTCTGTGTATTTATCCCAATATTTTTGTTTCGGAAATATTGAAAATCCATCATTTCTTTTTTTTCCTGCCCAGTTGCCCATCACACTATCATTTGCTCCACCACTCATATCATATATTCCATATATTGTTCCTGTTGTACTTGTTCCTGTTCCTTTTATTATGCTTTCTTCTGTTTTTTCTCCTGTACATTTGTTTGCTGTTGAATTTATTGTACTACAATTTTTTCCATTATATGAATATGTTCCATTCGATGTATACATTTGACTTGGTGTTCCTCCACTTCTTCCTGTATAAAAACTTGAACTATTATTTACATACATTTCTTTATCTGTACCTACATAATTATTATTTCCATTTTTTCCATATTTACTTTGTGAAAGGTATGCTACTGCTCCCCATTCTGTATTTTTCATCATATGTGTATCTACTGTATTTGGTATTCCATATATATCACTTCCATCAAATGTTACATCTCCTGTATCATCATTCATTGTTCCTCCTGCAAATTTTAATGAGGTTTTGAATTGATTGCTTACTGATTGCCATACAAGTGATTGTACATCTGGTTTTATTATTGGATTTATTATTTTATTACAATTTGTATCATCTGAATTATTATTACATTCTTCATCATCTGTTGATGTTTCAAATTTTCCTACCCATATTCCTTTTAACTCTTTATCCCATCCTGTTTTTGATCCAGAACTTGCTTGTTCTTTTGTTAGTAGTTCCGCATTATTCCCATCCCTAAATGCTGGGTGTGTATAATATCCATATTCTGCTATATCGTTATATAATCCTGTTGTTTCTGTATCTTTCTCAAACACTACATCTATCTGTGGCGGGTTTGTTACCCACTCTTCACTTCCTATATCACTTGGTATTTGATATTTGTATCTTGGTATCCATACCCACATACTGTTTATGACATCCATTGGTATTACTGTTCCTGCTTTTGCACTTCTGTATTCTATTGCTGTATCACTTACTGTTACTGCATTTGCCCATACTTGGTCTTGATATGCATACCATCCCTTTTCTTGATCTGCTACCATCCACTCATCATTTACTCCATCATATACTACTGGTATTAATCCTGTATTTTCTATTTCTGGAGAATTTGCTCCACTTGTATCTTTAAAATATGGTATTCTTACTGCTTGCCCATTTACCTTTATTTGTCCTTCATATGTTTTATTTGCTTGTGTTTCATCTGTTTTTTCATCTACCCATAATCTTAGTTCAAATGTTTTCTTTTCTTTTGGGGTTAATGTTCCTATGTCTATTGATGATGTTTCAGTTGATAATAGTGTTGGTGTTGATGCATTTATTGCATATTTTATATGTGTTGGATTTAAACCTGTTTTTTTATTTTCTATTTGTATTGTATATGTTACATTATAATCTCCATTATTTGTTATTGTAAACGTATGTGGTGTTGTTTTTAGTCCTGCTTCATCTGTCATTGGATATTCATCTCTCATGTTTATTGTACTATCTGTATTTTGAAATGCAACACTTAAATCTCCTACTTTATACATTTCTTGTACATCTGATTCACCTTTTGCAATAAACATTGCATATGTTGTTCCTATTACTCCTACTAATACTGCAATTGTTATTAAGGTTGCGATTATTATTTCTTTTTTATGTTTTTCTATTAATTTCTTTTTCATAGCTATACTCCATTTCTATAATTAAGTTATCCACAATTATATTATTAGTATAGCATTTACCCCCCCCGAGTCAAGTTGAAGTTTTCCACAGGTTTGAAAATTTTGCAAAAAAAATTTTTTGTGCTTCAAATTTTGCACTTTATTTTATACAAATTTTTTCATTTTATCTTATAAAAAAATAGAACATAGAATAGTGTTCTATACTCTATTTAAATGTTATGCTTTACTTACTTTTAGTTTATTAATGAATTTCACGCTTAAACCTGTTATATCAGAAATGAATTTTACATCACAATTTTTATTTAACATTTTTTTAGCATTATTGATGTTATTTTCTTTTATACCTTCAAGTTTTCCTTTTTGAAGCCCTTCTTTAAGTCCTTCTTCTATGGCATCTCTTCTCATTTGTTCCTTTACTTTTTTATCATGTAGTTCTCCATCATATAATCCTATTATAAATTCATCACTGTTTAGTCTATTTACTTCACTTACAAATTCTTTTCCTAATTCTCCCATAAATTTCACATTCCTTTCTAATTCTTCCATATTTGTTGATGTTAATACTTTTCCCCATTTGTATATCTTTTCTTCTGTATCTTTATTATAACAAATATTTTCATCTCTTTGTATATTTACATGATGTATTTCTATATTTTCCGTTAGCTCTTTGTTCTTGTTGTTCCTTATCTTATATATATCTCTTAAATTATTACTTCTTTTAACTTTAAACAGATTAAAGTTTATTTGAATACATCTCTTTGTATCAACATATGTTTCTTTTGTTATTTGATGTTCAGAATATACTTTACTTATATATGAAGTATTTCTTTCTAATAAACCCTTATAATAACTTGTATTCATCTCTAGATTATATAATACATTATCTACTTCTATTAATGTATCTACACGTTTTCCTTTTTCTTTAAAATGATTCTTTATTAATTCACTATTTAATATTCTTATTTTACCTTCTAATTCTTTATAAGGTTTATTAGTATAATCACTTAAGAGCGCAGTTAATATTTTCATATTTCTTTCTGTAGCAAATAATGACTTAAACATGAAATCAAATGTTAAGGGTATGAATCTTGGCTTAGTTTCTTTATTTTCTTTTTCCACGTGTTATCCCTCCTTTTCGCATAATAAACTATCACATATTTCATACCATGTAAAATCACAGTTTTAACATATTTTAAACATATATAAATCAAATTTTTAATTTCTGCATAACAGATTTTTAATATTAGAACCTAAAAAAACCACAAATTATTAAAATTTGTAGTTTTTGAAATTTTTTATTTTTTTCATCCAACCAAATATTATCATAAGATGGTAAATTATTTATGACTACTTTAAATAGACTTTCTTTTGCATAAAATTTTATTTTATTTTCTACTTATCATTTTAAAATTAGGAAAAGCATTTATAACTCTTCTTGCTAATAGTGAACGTTTTAATAAAATTTTTTTTACTTCTTTAGTAATTTCTTCTGTTTTATCTTTTCTAATATTATCTGTAGTTATTTTTATTTTGTTTATTATATTTAATGATACACAGACGTCTATTACAAATATACATAAAAGTATTGTACCAATTATTATTAATATCATTGGTGAAATATTAGAAATAAGACCACTTATAAATGGATTCATAATTTTAAGTAAAAATAATGATAACATACCAAACATCATAGAATTTCTTAAACATATTCTTCCATTTAAATTAAATGGAATATTTGTATAATCCCACCATCTAGCATGAAACATTTTTTCCATTATATAACTTGTTACATATTCCATTACTGAACAAACTAGAACAGACATTACAAATAATACTATTACATCATTTTCATATTGTCCTAAACAATAAACCATAAAAATTGCAGAAATTCCATATATAGGACAATATGGTCCTATTAAAAAACCTCTATTTTTTAATTTATGATTATCAATTGCAGATCCAATTACATCTACTATCCATCCAATCATTGAATATATTAAGAATAAAATAAAAACATAAATAAAATCATACATACTACTTCACCACACAAATTATTTTAATTCATAACTATTTTAATATGATATCATAAAACTACATAAATTTACAATATTTATGGTTTTTAATTTTTTTAAATTTCATTATAATAGTATAAAAATATACATAATTTTACATAAAAAACTATATTTAATGTGGACATCAAATTTATGATTTGATAAAATTTTATTTGGAGGGATAACTATGCCAAAAGCAAAACAAAAAACAATAGTAATTAAAGTTAGTGATAAAATAAAAGAAGAAATGATAAGTGCTTATGCATTTAAAAGAAGAGAAAAAACTCCACCCTATGCAATATTTCAAGCAGATGATGCTGATACTGTAATTACACTTTATGAATCTGGTAAAGCAATGTTTCAAGGAATAAGTGCGGATATTGATGCGAACTTATGGAAGGAAAGAGAAGCAAAATTAAATCCTAGTGAAAACGTAAAAAAAGAAAGTGTAAAAACAGGTGAAATATGCCCTCTTTGTGGTCATGACTTAGTTACTAGAACAAGTAAGTATGGAGAATTTGTTGGTTGTAGTAATTATCCTAGATGTACATATATAAAAGGTAAAAAAGAAAAAACTACAAAAAAAGTAGATACAAAAGAAATTATAGATTATCACAATGTTTGTTCTATTGGTTCAGATGAAGTTGGTACAGGTGATTTTTTTGGCCCAATCGTTGTATGTGCATCTTATGTTACAAAAGATGATATAGATTTCTTAGTAAATTTAGGCGTTAAAGACTCTAAAAAAATGAATGATGAAACTATTATAAAAATTGTACCGAAAATTATGGATAAAATTAAATATGAATATGTAGTTTTATCAAATGAGGAATACAATCAAATGCATTCTAAAGGTATAAACATGAACGCTATCAAAGCTATACTTCATAATAAAGTTTTATATAATTTAAAAAAAGCAGTAGATAATTATGAATATATAATTGTAGACCAATTTGTCAATGAAAAAAAATATTATGAATATATAAAAAATGAACCAAATATTGTAAAAGATATAACTTTTATGACAAAAGCAGAAGATAAAAATCTAGCAGTTGCGTGTGGTTCACTTATAAGTAGATATAAATTTCTTATGGAATTAGATAAATTAGGACAACCTTATGATATGTTTTTTCCTAAAGGTGCATCTAATCTAGTTGATGAATTTGGAGTAAAATTTGTAAAAAAATATGGTATGAACGAACTAAGAAAAGTAGCTAAATTAAATTTTAAAAATATTGATAAAATAACAATCCACCGGTGACAACCGGTGGTTTTTCTAACTCCCCTATAAGGGGAATAATACAGGCGGCTCCCATAT
>CANRCS010000028.1 GCA_947629195.1 uncultured Bacilli bacterium
TTATAGTATTTTCAAAATTATCATAATCAACATCAAACCATTTTATATTCATTTGATTATTAAACCATGTATATTGTCTTTTAGCATATCTTCTGGAATTTTTCTTTATAAGTTCTATTGCTTCATCTAAAGAAATTTCATTATCAAAATATTTATATAATTCCTTATATCCAATACCTGTCATTATTGATTTACATCTCAAATTCCTATCATATAAATTTTTAGTTTCTTTTAAAAGCCCATCTTTTATCATTTTATCTACTCTATTATTTATTATTTCATATAATTTTTTTCTATCAGTAGTTAATCCAATAAAAATAGTATCATATAATAATTTATCAGTCTTAACTGTATCATTATTTCTATTTAATTCTCTAATCATTCTCTTTCTATTATTCTTATGTGTTGTCGTATTTGGATTTTTCTTAATTAATAGATTATATAGTTCATCATTAGTATATTCATTATATAATTCTTGACTATCTTCTACATCAAATTTGTAATCATACAATGCTGCTTTTATATATAAACCTGTTCCTCCAACAATTATAATATTTTTTTTCCTTTTCTTTATTTCATCGATTGTTTTTCTACAATCTTTTTGATAGTTATAAACTGAGTAATCTTCGTAAACTTCTTTTATATCAAATAGATGATGAATAATACCTTCTTTTTCTTCTTCTTTAATTTTAGCACTTCCAATATCTAATTCTTTATATATTTGAATACTATCTGCATTAATAATTTCAGCATTATATTTTTTAGCAAGTTCTACACTTAGTTTAGTTTTACCAACTCCTGTTGGACCTGTTATGACTATAATTTTATTCATTACTACACCTTCTATTTACTATTTGATGTTTCTAATATTTTTTTAACTGGTTTATAAGTTTTTCTATATATATCATCTATTAAACCATATTTTTGAAGATTTTCAAGATGTTTTTTTGTAGGATATCCTTTATGTTTTCCAAATTCATATTGAGGATATTTTTTGTCTAGTTCGTACATCATTGCATCTCTTGTAACTTTTGCGATTACACTTGCTGCTGCAATTGTTTCACTTAGAGCATCACCATGTATAATTGAAGTAGATTCTACCTCTAAATCAAGTGGCATTGCATCAATTAATACATGTTCTATTTTGCATTTTACATTTGATATTGCAATCATCATTGCCTTTTTACTTGCTTCATAAATGTTTATTTCATCTATTTCTTTGGAAGATACAACTCCAATTCCAATACCTAGTGCATCTTCAATTAATATATTATAAAATGTATTTCTTTTTTTCTCACTTAATTTTTTGGAATCTGTTAATCCTTCTAATTTGTAATTTTTAGGTAAAACAACACACGCTGCAACAACAGGGCCTACAAGTGGGCCTCTTCCTACTTCATCTACTCCTGCAATATAATTTATTCCTTTTTTGTATAATTCTTTTTCGTATTTTAGTAAATCCATTAATATTTCCTCCATTAAATATAATAAAATTATATCATAAAGCCAAAATAAAAGGGAGTTTTGTTAAAAATTTATTTTAACATCTCCCATGTATTAACAACCATCATTACATTCATAGTTGAAAACTTTTTTTATGTTTTCTGTATAAATATTTTTAAGTTCTTCTCTTTGTTCATCGTTTAGTTCAATATAAGGGTCTTCTTGTGAATCAACTGTAGACATATGATTTCCAACTACTTTACCATTAGATATAAAGAATACATTTGGAAAATATAATCTTTTAATAGTATCATCATTTAAACCTGAATATACATCTAAACTATCATATAATTTTTCAACTATTTTATTATATTCTTCTGTTGCATCTTTTGTTGTTATTATATTACCATTTTCATCAAGTTTTTTTTCATCACGCATATCATGAGCATTGAAATAATATATTTCATTTATGTCTTCATCTTGTGCTGCTTCTATAAGAGTTGTAATTGCATTTCTACACCATGGACATTCTGGAAATCCAAAATATACTATTCCTGTTCCATCTTCTAATAAATCCATTAAATCATCAAAACTAATATATTTCATTGGATTTTTTTCATCGATTGAAACATCTAAATATTTTTTACCAGAATCTGTTGATTTACCGTTTAACTCTTCATATTCATTTTTGAATTTGATAGCATCTGTTACTTTATTTTTATTATCACTACTATTTTTATTATTAATACTATATATTCCAAAAATTAAACCTGCAATACCTATAACTAAAAGAATTATACCTCTTATTAGAAGTTTCTTTTTTTCATTTTTATTTACTTTCTTCATTAGTACTCCTATTAATTAATTATGAGTTTTCAATTTGACTCATTACTTCGCTTGCGAAATCTTCTTCTCTTTTTTCAATTCCTTCTCCAACTTCATAACGAACCATATTAGATATTTTACCACCATTATTTTTAACATAAGTTGCTACACTAATATCTCCATCTTTAATAAATGGTTGTTCTTCAAGACAAACTTCTTTGTAGAATTTTTTAAGTCTTCCTTCTACCATTTTTTCAGCAATTTCAGCAGGTTTACCTTCATTCATTGCTTGTTCTTTAAGTACTGATTTTTCATGTTCTAATTCTTTTGGATCAACTTGCTCAATTGTAACATATTTTGGTCTCATTGCTGCTGCTTGCATTGATACATCTTTAGCAACTTCCACACTTACATTTTCAACTACTGTAAGAACAGCAATTTTACCACCCATGTGTAAATATGAACCAAATACTTCATTATCATTTTTAGTTACACGTTCAAATCTTCTAAATGATAATTTTTCACCAATTTTTGCAGTTGCACTAACTAGTAAATCACTAATTTTTCCTTCATCAGTTGAAACTTCTAATGCTTCTTCCATAGTTTTAACATCAGTATTTAATAAAGACTTTCCAATTTTATCTACTAATTCTTTAAAATCATTGTTTTTAGCAACGAAATCTGTTTCTGAATTTACTTCTAAAATAACAGCATTATTTCCATCTATATAAATATTAGCTAAACCTTCTGCTGCAATTCTAGTTTCTTTTTTAGCAGCTTTAGCAATACCTTTTTCTCTTAACCAATCTACTGCTGCATCAAAATCCCCATTACTTGCTTCTAGTGCTTTTTTACAATCAAGCATACCAGCACCAGTTGCTTCTCTTAAATCTTTTACCATTTTTGCACTTATCATTTTTTTATCCTCCTCATATTATTAAAGAGGTAAAGAGTATTAATTAAATAAATTTTACTCTTTTCCCCTTTCTTTTTTTATTTTAAAGCGTTAATTAATTCATCTTTTTTCATGCTAGTATATCCTTTGATACCTTTTTCTTTTGCCATTTCTTTTAATTTAGCTACTGTTAATTTGCTTAAATCATCATTTGTTTTAGTTGTTTTAGCTTCTTTTTCAACAACTTCTTTAATTTCTTTGTTTTCTTCTTTTTTTACTTCTTTTTTAGGTTCTACTTCTTTAGCAACAACTTTTTCTATTGTATTTTCTACCTTTTTAGGTTGTTCTGCTTTAACACTATTATTTTTAGCATTGTCTTTTCTAAAGTTGTTTCCTCTATTTTCTTTTTTGAAGTTTCTATCTTTTCTAAAGTTTTTATTATCTCTTCTAAAACTTGGTGTTCTATTTAATGCTTCTTCCATGTTTATTTCTTTGCTATCTTTTACGTAATCAACTAATTGTCCACCATTTGCTTCACAAACAGCATTAGCTAATACTCCAAAAATAGTTTTAACACTTCTTACAGCATCATCATTTGCAGGTATTACATAATCAACTTCATCTGGATCGCAGTTTGTATCTACAATTCCAAATACAGGAATATGTAATTTTCTAGCTTCTCTAATTGCATTGTATTCTTTTTTAGGATCTACGATAATCAATGCCTGAGGCATTCTTCTCATTTCTCTAATACCTCTTAAGTATTTATCTAATTTTTCGTATTCTTTTTTAATTTTTATTACTTCTTTTTTAGGTAGAACTTCAAAAACTCCATCCTTTTCCATCTTTTCAATTTCTTCTAGTCTTTTTACTCTTTGTCTAATTGTTCTAAAGTTTGTTAATGTACCACCTAACCATCTTTCATTTACATAGTACATATTACATCTTGTTGCTTCTTCTCTTGCAGCTTCTTGTGCTTGTTTTTTAGTTCCAACAAATAAAACTTTACCACCACGTGCTGCAATTTCTTTAAGTACAACATAAGCTTCTTCTATTTTTTTAACTGTTTTTTGTAAATCAATTATATATATATCTTCTCTTGCTCCAAAGATATATTCTTTCATTTTTGGATTCCATCTTCTTGTTTGATGTCCAAAATGTGCTCCACTTTCTAATAAACTACTCATTGACACTACTGCCATATTATTTCCTCCTCTTTCGTTTTTTCTTCCAAATAGTTCTAAAATTTACCACCTAATCTAGGCACTAGGCAAAATAATTCCTATTTGTGATTATTTTAAAGCGTTAATTAGTTCATCTTTTTTCATGCTAGTGTATCCTTTGATACCTTTTTCTTTTGCTATTTCTTTTAATTCAGAAACTGTAAGTTTAGAAATATCTTCTTTTACTTCTTCTTTTTTAGTTTCTACTTTTTTAGTAGTTTTTTCTTCAGGTAGTTTTCCATCTAATGCTTTTTTAGCAGTTTCTACTAAACTTGTAAATGTTGCTTCATCTGCAATAGCAATTTCGCTTAACATTTTTCTGTTTACTTCAATTCCTGCTTTATTTAATCCATCTATAAATTTTGAATAACTAATGTCATTCATACGACAAGCTGCATTAATTCTAGTAATCCATAATTTTCTGAAATTTCTTTTATTTGCTTTTCTATCTCTATATGCATATGCTCCTGAATGCATTAATTGTTCTTTTGCAGTTTTATATAATCTATGTTTACTACCAAAATATCCTTTTGCTTGTTTTAACACTTTTTTGTGTCTTTGTTTTGTAACAACACCATTTTTAACTCTTGGCATTTTAATTCCTCCTTCTTAATTAGATATTAAATAATATCTTTTACTCTTTTATAATCTGACTTATTTAATGTAGAGCCTGCTCTATTTTTTCTATTTGCTTTTGCATTCTTTTTTCCTGTATTATGTCTTGAACCAGGGCAACCAATTTTGATTGAACCAGAATTTCTTACATTTAAAACTTTTTTAGTTCCTTTGTGTGTTTTCATTTTTGGCATAATTTAAATCCTCCTTAATTATTTTTTAGGTATTAATAACATAAACATGCTTCTTCCATCCATTTTTGGTGCTTGGTCAATATCACATATATCACTTAGTTCATTATAGAATTTATCTAAAATTTCTTTACCAAGTTCTGTATGTGCCATCTGTCTACCTTTAAATCTTACTGTAACTTTGATTTTGTGTCCCTTTTCTAAATATTTAGAAACATTTTTAACTTTAGTATTGAAATCATGAATATCTATAACTGGTGAAAGTCTATACTCTTTCATTTCTAAGTTGTTTTCTTTTTGTTTTTTCAATGCTTCTTTTTGTTTTTTATTTCTTTCATATTTATATTTGTTGTAATCCATTATTTTACATACAACAGGATCACTCTTAGGACTTATACACACTAAATCAAATCCTGCATATTCTGCAAGTGTAAGTGCATCTTCAATAGGTTTTACACCAAGTTGTTCACCATTTGGACCGATAACTAGTACTTGACTAGCCTTGATATCACGATTAATCATCGCATCTTTATTATTGCTTGCTATATTAACACCTCCAAAAAAAGTGAATACAAATGTATCCACTTTTAGCCTATATAATTAATCATTTTTAAGTATTATCTTGGCATTTACCCACTGCTATTCGCAAGTCAGGTGAGTGTGGATACACTTCTTTCCTTTTTAATTACATGATTAATTATAAAGATTTATTACTGATTTGTCAATGGTTTTACTACAAATAATGTTCTATTACTTAAATCTAACCTTTTAATTATTCTTCTTGCTTCATCCAAATTCATAGTTCTAACTAAATTTATTGTATTAGCATCATACCTACCATATTTTATAACATTATTGACAATAGAATCATTTAAAGCAATTATATTATCATATAATTTTATTTCAGAACTTATTAAAACTTTTTTGTGCATTTCTAAATCGTCTAGGGAAATATCTATATTTTTAAGCAAGTTATCAATTTCTGCAAATAACTCTTTTGGAAATAATGTTTCAGATAATAATGTTACGAATAAATGAGTATTAGTATAAACCTTATCTATTTCAATTGGTGATAATATATAATTTTTTTCAATCATTTTTTCATAAAATTCTGATGTCATACCAAATAAAGATTCAAAAATTATCGATAAATAATAATTTCGTTTTTTCTCACTCATATTAATTATTTTACCAAGATTTATTTTTATTCCATAAGCAAATTTATTAGTTTCAACATTTTTTTCTATTTCTTCATATGTTTTAGCTACTTTATCACTTTCTTTGTAATCTTTAATTTTAATTTGTGGCACTTCTTTAAATTTTTTAGAATTTTGATTTTTTTCTATTACATTTATAGTTATTTCAGGATCAAAATTACCTGTTATAACTAAAAACATATTTGATGGATGATAAAATGTATTATAACATTTTTTCAAATCTTTTTTTGTTATTTGATAAACACTTTTTATAGTTCCACCAATTGGATATTTTATAGGATGTTTATTGAATGCATTATTTCTTACTCCATCATACATTACCCATATTGGATCATCCATATACATTCTTAATTCTTGTTCTATAATTCCTTTTTCTTTTTCAACATTCTCATCTGTTAAATATAATGTTTGAACATAATCTAACAAATAACATATATTATCTAAAAAGTTATTTGGACCTGCAAATTCATAAGTTGTATTTTGAAGTGTAGTATGTGCATTTGCATCAGTCCCACTCTTTGAATAGAAAGTAAATGGATCTATCCCATCTTCCATTTCAAACATTTTATGTTCTAGGAAATGTGCGATACCTTTTGGAACAGATATCATCTTATTTTCTCCAATAGGAACAAATTCATCGTGCATAGAACCATACTTAGTTGTAAATGTCGCATAAGTATTTTTAACATTTGTATTAGGTACCATATATACTTCTAATCCATTATCTAATTTTTTATAATATAATTTTTCATCTACTATATCTATTATTCTTTCTTCCATATCAATTATCCTCTCCATGCATTAAATATACGGTATCTATCTTTATCTTTTTAGCTAAATCTACTATGTCATCTTTAGTAACTTTTTTAAATTTTTCTTTTCTTGTTTCTATATCATCACCATTACTTAATTCTTTTGAAAAATATGCACTTATTATTCTAGATGGTGAATCTGTAATTGTATCTAAAGATGTTAAAATATTTTTTCTAGCCACTTCTATTTCATTATCTTCTATATTTCCCTTTTTCATATTTGCCATATCTTTTTTTACTAAAGATAATACTTTTTCAGAATCATCTCTATTTATTCCAGAGTATATCATTAAAATATTATCATATTGTTTTACCATAGATGTTATATAATAAGCAAGTGAATTTTTCTCTCTTACATTAGTAAATAATTTCGAACTTGATGAACCACCTAGTATTTCACTATAAAATGGCAATACATATCTTCTTTCATATTCACTTAAATTTTTAAGTTTACATCCAATATTGAATTTAGCTTGAATTATGTTTTCTTTTTCATCTATTTTATTTATTCTACCACGTAATTTTTCATGTTCAATTATTGGACTTCCCATATCTTTTTTAACAGTATTAACTTTAAAGTTTTGGGATAAGTATTCGATAATTTGTTCTTCTTCTACATCTCCTACTACAAAAATTTCTACTTTATCACTTCTTAAAATATCTTTATAGTATTCATATAAATTATCAGTTGTAATATTATCTAAGTCTTCTAAATAACCATATCCTCTGTATGAAAATGGCTCATCTTTTCCCATATTTTCTAATAATCTTATTAAACCATATTTAGTAGTATTATCTTTTATTGATTTAATTTCATTTTTTATAAATTCTTTAACTATGTTAAATGATTTTAAATCGAAATTGTCATTTTCAACATTAGGATTAAATAATAAATCTAAAAAGAAATTAATAGATTTTTCATTCATACCTTCTTCTGTATATTTTTCATTTAAAAATTGTGTAGAAAATGATAAGTTAGAAAATGAACCTATTCTTCCATTAGAAGACATTACTATTGGATTATATAAATTATTAGCTTGGATTGCTAAAGACCTTTTAGTTGTAAAATTTTTGTTAGATTGTAATAATATTTCACTAAGAAAATTTCTAATTGTTATTTCTTCTTTTTTAACATGTCTAAGAAAGTTGACATCAATAGTTATTGTTTTAAAAATATCTGTTTTAATTATGTGTATGTTATATGCAGCAAATTCTTTTTTTATATATTCCATCAATTCACCATCTTTCTTTATTTATTATGTAATATTATTTTAAAATTATAATCTTAAAGTTGTTTCTAGTGCAACTTCAATCATATTATTTAGTCTTTTTTCTCTATCTTCTGCTGAAATTGATTCATCAGTATATGGTGCATCAACAACAGTTAATAAGCATGCACACTTTTTATTTAATAATTTTGCGATTGCATATAAGGCAAATGCTTCCATTTCTGCAATTCCTATTTCACCATCATTTCTAATTTTATCAAAATAAACATCAAATACATCTAAAGTTGTAACTTCGGCTTCTTTTAATTCTATATCAGATTTTTGTGCACTTTCTATTATTAAGTTATTTATATCTTCATATACTGGTAATTCGTATATTTCTTCATTTAGTATTTCTTTGGAAATATTACTTACAGTTTTAACTTTATTTGCGATTATAGTATCTCCAATTTTATATTCCATGCTGTGAGAACCACATGATCCCATACGAATTATTACATCTACATCATAAAATTTAAATAATTCGTATGAATATATTCCAATACTTGGCATTCCCATTCCATGTCCCATTACGGTTATTCTCTTATTTTTGTAGTATCCTGTATATGCATACATTCCTCTAACATCATTAACTAATTTATAGTCAGTAAGATATTTTTCAGCAATAAATTTTGCTCTTAATGGATCTCCTGACATTAATACTATATTACTTATATCTTTTTTTTCTGCGCTATTATGTGGTGTTGGCATAATTATTAATTCCTCCATTCTTTATATTATTAGTATACCATTTATTAGAATAAAATACAAAAATTGTCGTATATTGTCAGCATAAAAAGAAGAAAAAACTTTTAATCTTACTTTTTTAGTTCTTTCTTCTCACTTAATAATATTATACACATTTTTTCATTTTATATTTTTTTATAGAACGAATTTTCTAATTTTTTCGTTCTATGGATTTTTATAGAACGAATTTTTCGATTTTTTCGTTCTATGGATTTTTATAGAACGAATTTTTTGATTTTTTCGTTCTATGGATTTTTATAGAACAAATTTTTTTGATTTTTTCGTTCTATAACTTATTCTGATAAAAATATTTCAACATATTCATCAAATACAAAAATTTGATTTCTATTATATCCAGTTGTTTCTTTTATTATTTTAGCAGTTTTTAATTCATTTATTACACCATTAATAGTAGATTCAGGCATATCTAATGTTTGAAAAATTTTTTTTCGAGATGAATACGTTTCATTATAAAAGTAATCAATAATTTTTTTTGCATTATCGTATTTGACTTTTAAACCTATTATTTGAGAGTCAACTTTTTTTGTAAGCTCTACTACTTTTTTAAATTTTTCTTTAGCAATTTTAGCTGTTTCTATTATTCCCTCTAGAAAAAATTTTATCCACCCAATAATATCATTTTTAGTTCTAACATCATTTAATTTTTGATAATATAAATCTCTATTTTTTTCAAAGAAAAATGATATATATAAACATGGATTATCTAAATACCTTTTACTTTGTAAATATAAAGGAATTAATAATCTTCCAATTCTTCCATTTCCATCTAAAAAAGGATGTATTGATTCAAATTGATAATGTATAATAGCAATTTTAATTAAATCAGGTGTATCAATTTCCTCATTATTAATAAAAAGTTCTAAATCTTTTAAACAATCTGCAAGGTCACTTTCTAATGGAGGCACATATACTGCTGTGGATGGCATAGTTCCACCAATCCAATTTTGTGATTTTCTAAATTCTCCAGGAGTTTTTCTTTCTCCTCTAACACCGTTTAACAATACTTTATGTATTTCCCTAATTAATCTATTGCAAACTGGGAATCCTTTATTAATTCTATCTATACCATAATTAGTTGCTTTAACATAATTTTGAACTTCTTCCCAATCATCTTTTTTTTCTGGGTTTATATCTTGTAAATCTGATAAATCCTCTTCAATAGTTGTCTTAGTTCCCTCAATTTTACTAGATTTATTTGCTTCGATTTT
>CANRCS010000029.1 GCA_947629195.1 uncultured Bacilli bacterium
CTACTAACCTTATCTGCGATTCTTTGAATAGGTGCTTTTGTACTTGTTGCCTCAACTACTAGTCTTACTATTTCAGAAATCGTTGAATTCTTTCCTATTTTTTGTGCTTTATATTCTATATATCCATCAACATTTATACTACCTGCTACTACTTTATCATCAATAGTTTTCTTAACAGGAATTGATTCACCTGTTATAAAACTTTCATCAATATAAGATTTTCCACTTGTAATTACCCCATCTACTGCAATTTTCATACCAGGTTTACAAATTAATATATCATTTTTTTTAACTTCATCAATACTTACTTCTTTTTCTTTATTATTAACCTTTAAAAGTGCCATACTAGGAGTAATTTGAACAAGTTCTTTTAAGGCTTCTTTTGTTTTTGATTTACTTATTTTATCTATATATCTTCCTAATTTTATAAAATATATAATTATCGCACATGATTCAAAATATAGATTTTCAACATACATTTTATTACCAAGTAATATCATAATCATATTAAATAAACTAAAAATAAAACTTGATGCAACTCCTAGGGAAACTAAAGTATCCATATTAGGAGTTCTATGAATAAGATTTTTTATTCCACTTTTAAAGATATCAAAACCATAGATTAGAAATGGAATTGTTAAAATAAATAAAAATATTGAATAATTAATTGGATACTTTTCCATATTTAAAAATGGAATACTTGGAAGATATAGCATATGAGACATAGATATATAAAGGATTAAAAGAGCTAAAATACCAAATACAATTAAAGGTGTTTTACTAACTTTTTTCTCTTCTTCTTCTCCCTTATATATTCCTAAACTTTTAAATCCTGCTTCTTTAATAAATCTTTCTAAATCTTTTATTTCTAAGTTATCTTCATATTCTATCATAGCATTTGCTAAAACTAGATTTACATTTGCGCTTATTATTCCATCTTGCTTATTTAAATATTTTTCTAGTCCAGAAGAACACGCACTACAACTCATATCACCAATTTTTAAAATTATTTTCTTCATAAGTTTACCTCCTTAAAATTTATGTATTTCTGAAAGTGATTATACCACTCTTAAATATTGATAGTCAATTTTTGAAGTATAATAAAAACTACTATTAAGTTTAATAGTAATTTTATTATTTAATTTTGTACTTTATTTTCTATATTTTCAATTAATTTAAAATAAATTTTTCTTAGTTCAGTCTTATTTTCAGCTGACATTTTTACAAAATTTAATCTAAGTTGATATCCACTATCCATAGATAATAGAATTGCTGTTTTAGTTCCATTATATTCTATTGCAGATGATGATATAGAACAGTATGGAAAAATATGTATCTTTTTCTTTTTACCAAATATACCCTTTTGATCTAGTAATAGAATTTTTTTATCTGTAAAAACGCATTTATCTCTATATGTTGCATATGCTGCATATATTATTTCATCATCTTCCATATAATCAGTAACATACTTTGGTAAATGTTTAATATCTAACTTATCAAAAAAATTAAAGTATTGAGCTAATTCCTTATATTTTAAATATGCCATATATATCACCTTTATATAAGGATATCAATAAATTTGAATTTAGTCAATTTTAATTTAAATAAAAACAGAAAATTTTGAATATATTTTCTGTTTTTATTTTATATATTTTCACCTAATAATTTACGAATCATTGGTAATGTTAATGCAAATTTAGGTAAAATCATACCATAAGCAACACTATCTAATGGTTGATTTTCATCTTGTTCTGGTATCTCAGGAGTTTTTTCTTCATCGTATATGGCTTCAAAACCTTGAATTGAAAAATCAGCACCATCATATTTTACTTCATATTTTTTCCAACCTACGAATTTGTACCCTTCTTTAGCTTTTGGAGCTTCCATAGTAATACTACGAATATCTCCTCTTCTACCTTCGATTACCTTGTCGCTTAAGTTGTCAGAATCATGTTCTTTAAATCCTTCGCATTTATCCATATCACAACTAAATTCTGCCCACCAAATTATACCAGCTTTGTCTTCGACATCTGCTTCAACTTCAATTTGTTCATTACTTGTGTAAGTTGTATCAAGTTCGATTTTATTAAAAGCCTTACCAAGATAAGGGAAAACTTCTGGAACGTTTTCTTCTTCTTTAACACCATCAACAGTAGTATTTTCTTCTTCAGTTGTGTCTGTAGTTGATTGGTCAGATTCAGGAGTTTCTATACTTGGTTCTTTATATTCATTAAGTGGGTCTGAAGTTTTTTCTTCAATAGCTTTGGATTCTTCTTTTTCTTCAATTATTGGACTTTGTGAAGCAACGCTTGAATTTAAAGCATTTTTATTAACATTTTTAACATTGTATTCATAAGAATCAGTTAACTTTAAAGTTGATTTAGAATATTGGCTTCCTATCCAATAATTTTCATTTGTTTTCATATTGTGTAATTCTACATTTGTTGCTGTACTATTATTAATGGAAATATGTGTGTCATGTACATATGATGTTCCACCAATAAGACTTCCTGCATTAGTTCTATCACTACCACTAATTCTTGTGTCAGCTACAATGCAAGAATTAAGAGTAAGGAAACCACTATCAACATGGCCAACAATTCCGCCACCTTCATTTTTAGCATATACTAAACTATTTTTTACAGTAATATTATCTAATGTGTTAAAAGATGTTGCTTTATTAATATAACCTATAACTACACCAGCATATACTTGTGAAGATCCGGTATTAGTTACTTGTACATTTGCATTATCAAATTTAATGTTTTTAATAGTTATATCTTCATCACTATCGTACCCTATAAATCCTATTGCATAACCAAGTGGAATTTTAATACGACTTTCACTATCTATATCACTTACTTTCATATTTTTTATAGTATGACCATTACCGTTTATAACAAGTCCAGATAGTTTACTACCATCAAGTGAATGCCAATTTGTGCTTGATCCATAGCTATTTAAATCATTTAAGTCTATATCGTCAGTAAGAATTACATTTTTTCCTTTGTAATCTTCTGGATTAGTGTAAAGATTTTTTAATTGTTCTGCAGAAGAAACTTTTACAGTTTCTTTACTTGAACTTGAACTTGATATTTTTATAGTTACATTTGAATACTTATAACTATTACCAGCTTCATCCTCAATAGTTATTGCAACACCATCTGTTGTACTGTTAGTATTTATAGTTTTACTTGTTGTTATTTTTAAATCTTGAGAAGCGGTAAAATTATCAGTTGCATTATTTTTGATAGATATGATTGGGTCAATATCTTTTTCTTTATAAATAGTTGGAGGATATTTACTACGTTCAGTATTTAAAACTGGAATAGTATTATCAATTATAAAGTTTTTAACTATGCTGTTTCCTGCTAAGTCTTGAATAGTTACTTCATAGTATCCTTCTTCAGTAAACACTTTAGTATATGGATTATTATAAGTTTCTTCTGTTTGTTCATTTACAGCGCGATAAACACGTTTAATTTTCATTTTTCCGTTTTGTTCTTTAGAATTCAAATTAGCATCATTTATACTTAATGTTACTTTTTTATAAGCACTACCGTCTACAAATGGTACTTCTTCAGTCCCATGTACTGCAGTTGCTGTTACTTCTGGAGCATTTTTATCTATTACGAAATTCAAAATAGTTTCATTTCCAAATTTATCTACTATTGTTACTTTGTACTCTGCTTCTTCATCAAAGTTTTGAGTCCAATCTTGTTGTCCACCTAACATGTTGTAACTATATGTAGTAACTCCATTAACTGTTTTTTCTATTTTTATTTGGCCTCCATTTAAACCTGATCCAAAATTATCATCATGAATTTTTAACTCTACTTTTTGATAAGTTCCGCCATTTTCAAAAGCAACTGCTTCTCCATTAGAGTATGCCGTAGAACCTTCAACATTTGGTCCTTCTGAATCAACTTTTTCGATTCTTATCCATTTAAGTTCATTACCATTTCCAGCTAAATCTTTTACAGCATTACCATCAACTGTTATTCCAAATGTTGTAGGTTTTGCGCCTTCTTTTTGTTTGTAAACAATTGCATATTTTTTACCTGCTTCGATTTCTTCAAATTCTACTGAATCATCTCTAGTCCATCCAGAACCTGATAAAACCCCAATATCAATCTTTTTAAAATCAGTAATCGGTTCAGACCATTCTATTACTACTCTTATTCTTTTAGCGCCTGTTATATTTCCTGTTATTTCTTCATTAGTATCAGCATCAAATAAAGTTGAAGTAAATGTTGGTTTTGTTGTATCTATTGTGAAAGTAACAGTAGTTTTATTTCCAAGCATATCATAAATGTCTACTGTGTATGTACCTTCTTTTGTAAATTTCTTTGTTACAGTTGTTTGACCTTTTGTTCCAAACATTTCTGCACTATTATTTGTTTTGCCATTTGTATCTACAAAATGAATTTCCATTTTACCCCATTTTTTTTCTGAAGCTAGAAAATTATCTTGAATATTTAAAGTAACTTCTTGGTATACTCCTCCATTTTGGAATTTAACTTCTTCTCCGCCAAATTTAGCAGTTCCTCCTGCAGTTGGAGCAGTTACATCATATATATAAGTTGCTTCTTTTTCATTTCCAGCATCATCAACAACAACTACTCTATATTCTCCATCACCATATTTAGATAGATCAATTTTAATATCAGTGTTTTTATGTATTACATTATTGTCTAATACTAATTCTCCATCCTTATAAACTTTATAATTTAAATTATTATTTTCAACGATAGTTACTGTTCCATTTTTATAAGTTATTACTGGATCAGTATTATCATAAATTACTGAATCATAACCATTTTCAGTCTTAATATCATTATTATTAATGATACCAGTTTCATTAGTCTTATGACCAAATTTATCTTCAATTCCAATTAATTCAAACTTTATTTCTCCTTCTGGTAAATCAGTTTTTGTTAAAATGTCATTTTTAATATTTAATGTCGCTTGATATTCACCAGATTCTGTTATTGTTGCATCTCCGACTTCAGTATCATTCATTTTTACTTTAAGAGTTTTAGATGTTAGTTCTTCATTGAATTTAGCACGAATTCTTATTTCTGCATCTTCATTAGCATATTTTGGAGATTTTTTATTATTAAGATTTGATAAATTCAAGATTTCTAATAATTCTACTTTAGGAGCTTCTGAATCAACTTTTTCGATTCTTATCCATTTAAGTTCATTACCATTTCCAGCTAAATCTTTTACAGCATTACCATCAACTGTTATTCCAAATGTTGTAGGTTTTGCGCCTTCTTTTTGTTTGTAAACAATTGCATATTTTTTACCTGCTTCGATTTCTTCAAATTCTACTGAATCATCTCTAGTCCATCCAGAACCTGATAAAACCCCAATATCAATCTTTTTAAAATCAGTAATCGGTTCAGACCATTCTATTACTACTCTTATTCTTTTAGCGCCTGTTATATTTCCTGTTATTTCTTCATTAGTATCAGCATCAAATAAAGTTGAAGTAAATGTTGGTTTTGTTGTATCTATTGTGAAAGTAACAGTAGTTTTATTTCCAAGCATATCATAAATGTCTACTGTGTATGTACCTTCTTTTGTAAATTTCTTTGTTACAGTTGTTTGACCTTTTGTTCCAAACATTTCTGCACTATTATTTGTTTTGCCATTTGTATCTACAAAACGAATTTCCATTTTACCCCATTTTTTTTCTGAACCAAGAAAATTGTCTTGAATATTTAAAGTAACTTCTTGATATACTCCTCCATCTTGGAATTCAACTTCTTCTCCGCCAAATTTAGCAGTTCCTCCTACAGTTGGAGCAGTTGCATCATATATATAAGTTGCTTCTTTTTTATTTCCGGCTTTGTCATAAGCGATTATAGTATATTCACCATCGCCAAAATCTTTTAAATTGCCAAAACACATTAAAAGTCCAGTTCTATCATCTAAAAATATGTCGTTCCCTTGATATGTTTTAACTAAATCTTCTCCCTTATACACTTCAATTTTGTATAAGTTAGCATCGCTTGGGCTAAAATTAGGTTCTTGAGTTAAATTATTCTTTAACCCTGCAATATTAAGCATAGGATCAATACTATCATAAGTATATGTTAAGGTTGAAACATTACCTGCTTCATCTGTTACTTCAATTGTGTATTTTCCATCTGTTTTTGTACCATTAACTTTACTTCTGAAAAAGTATTTACCATTTTTATTTGGTTCTTCTCTATTTGATAATACATCAGTTAATACTTTTCCATTTTCATCTTTTACTACAAATGTAAATGGATTATTATCATATACATTTATATTTGGATCATTTGTGTAGAATGCTCCATCTACTTCTTTTTGACTACTTCTATCATAATTACCTACATATATGTCTGATTTAGTATTATCTACAACAATCCATGCTCCTTCAGTTACAGCGGTAACATCATCTGCTTTATTTCCAAGTTTATCGTAAGCTTCACTTACTGTGAATGGAATTTTTCCATCTGCTATTCCCTTAGGCAAATTAGCTTTTAATACATATGTATATAGTCCACTATTATCTTCATTTAGTGAAGAAGATACAAATTCACCTGTATTTCCGCCAATAGTTAATACTGGATTGCTTCTCAATTCTTCATTATATGTAACTGATACTAAAATCCAATCACCAAATTTAGCAGATTTAGCCTTCATGTTACTATTGTTTTCCATTGTAACTTTTTCAGCAGCTGGTGCAGTTTTATCCCATACAAAGGCATATTCTGTTGTATTACCTGCTTTGTCAGTAGCTTTGATTGTGTATTTTTTATTTTGTTTGATTAAATGACTGATTCCTGATCTAAATGCATAATCAGTATTTCCATACCATTCTCCTGGAGCATATTTGTATGGTAGTGTTGCTACTGTTTTATCATCTTCTATTATGCTAAATTCAAATGGGTTAGCATCATGCACATTTGTATTTGCATTTCCACTATTTGTATAAGCTACTCCATCTTCTCTAATTGCACTATTTTCTTTGTCATCTACCCATACTTTTGGTGCTACCGTATCGATTATTAGGCTGTGACCATTTGTTGCAGCTGTTATATCTGCTGATTTATTTCCAGTTTTATCTTCGATACCTTTTACTTTGAATGTTACTTCTCCATCAGCGTATCCTTCTAATTCTTTCACTGGAATTACTACAGTATATGTATAATATCCTGTTGCTTTATCATGTGAAACTGTTATTTTATCTGTTACATCAAATTCTTTTCCATTATTAATTAGAATGTATGTTGGATTTTTTCCTAATTCTTCATTGAAAGTTACATATGTATAGATTTTATCATTTTCATTTGCATAATATACTGGACCATCTGTTTCGTTGCTATCTCCTAATACCAATATATTAGCAGCTTCATTTTTTGCTGCAGTTTTATCATATGTAAAAGTAATTGTTGTTGTATTACCAGCTGCATCTTTTACAGTAACTTCATATTCACCTTCACCCATTGAAGATATGTCAGTACTTGCAGCATAATTTTTATCTACTTTATTTCCATTTGAATTTAATGGATTAGTTTTGCCTGTTGTTTTATTCTTAATAGTCCCTGTAAATTCATTTGCATCTGTTACATAAAGACTTACAGAATTATAAGATCCTTTAATTTCTGTTGAACCATTAACCTTAATTATTGGTGAATTTTTATCTATAGTGAATGTTACTGTTACAGTATTACCTGCTTTGTCAGTAGCTTCTAATACGTAAGTACCGTCTTCAGTTATTTCAGTACCACTAACATAAGGTTCACCATTTAATGTTAATTCTTCCAAATTAGCATCTTCTACTACTGGTGTTACACTTGTTTTATATTGTTGATTATTTTCTACACCAGTTATTTTTGGATTTGTTTTATCGATTGTAAATGTTACAGTTTCAGAATTAAATGCTTCATCTGTTACAGTTACTTTGTATTCTCCATCATCTGTAAATTTCATTTCACCAGTGTATTCTTCACCATTAACAGTAACTTTACATTCAGTATTATCTTTTACTGTCAATGTTACATCAGTGTTTGTAAATTCTGCCAATACACCTTCAATGACTGGTTTGCCAGTGTCTTCTAGTATAGATCTTAATGATTCTAGACGTTTTAATAAATCATCTTTAACACTACCATTATTTAAAGCACCAACTTTTGATTCAATATCGTTACTAGATTTATATTCTCTAGCACTTTGAATGTTTTCTTGTTTAGTTGCGCTTTTTACTTGATTTTCAAGATTTTGTACTAGTTGTTTAGCATTATCTTCTATTTGTCCTTGAACTGCATTTAATCTGTCATTTAATTCAGATTTTTGTTCTTCTGAATCTAAGCCAGATACTTTATCTCTTGCAGTATTTACGTCTTGTTGTGTTAATGTTTTTTCAGATTTTTCTACTGCTTGTAGGGCATCATAATATTTAGAATTATCTGTACTATTTATATTATTTGTTCTTGAAGTGTTTGTTGTTATTCTATTGATTTGATTATTTCCATTTAAATTATCATTAGTTGTGATATCTTGTGATAAATCATCACCATTTTGAGTTTCCTCTACTTGTTCACTTTCTTTATCAGATCCATCTTTATCACCATCAACTTTTTCATATGTATCATTATCATCATCAAAAGTTTTTTCGTTGCTACTTGGATTTGCGAAAGTGAATATTGTTAAACCAATTAATAAGAATAAAATAATTGCAAATATTACTTTTTTATTTCTCATATAAATACCTCCCTTATATATTATATGTTACAGATATTAATGACACCCAAAAACATCTAAAATCTGTAAGAATATTATAAACTGAATTTATAAAAAAGTGAACAATTTTCGACAATATTTTTATAAAATTTCATAAAAAAGAAGATGACTTAGTCCTTTAACGGGCTAGGTCATTTTTATACACTAGTTAATTCTTTATTAATAGTTTCCTTTGAGTTCAAAATTTCATTAAGTTTTTCCTTTATTTTTTATTTAATAACCAATCAACTATATTGATTTTTTTTATTCCATTGTAATCAGCTTCCATATCCATATCATAAGTTATTAAATATTTTGGATAATGATCTCCTGTTTTTTGCAATGACCTTAGTTCTCTTTCTAATACTTTTTCATCTCTAACTGTTAATGCAACTTGAAAATATTTCAAACCATCTCTATTTTCAGCAACAAAGTCTACTTCTAGATCATCAACTTTTCCAACATATACTTTGTATCCTCTTCTTAACAATTCGAGATAAACTATATTTTCTAATACATGTCCCATATCACTACCAGCTTTTTTACCTAATAAATAGCTTCTTAATCCTTGATCTACAACATAGTATTTGTAATCTCTAGCAAGCAAGTTCTTACCTTTAATATCAAATCTTTCGGCTTTGTATATTAAGAAACTTTCTACAAAAGCAGATATATAGTTTTCAACCGTATGGTTACTTGTGGATATTCCCTTACTTGTTAGTGTATCACTTATTTTTTTAGTAGATATTGGACTACCTATGCTGTCAAATATAAATTTTAGTACACTTTCTAAAAGCATCTTATCTGTTATATTATTTCTTGTTATTATATCTTTATAAACAATAGTACTAAAGATTCCTTCTAAATATGTATCTAAACCATTTGGATCATCTTGAAGTATAGGTATATTTCCTGGCATACCACCATATTTCATATAATCTAAAAAATATTCATAACGACTTTTATTTAAATTATCAAATGCACTTAAATATTCTTTAAATGATAATGGTAATAATTTTATTTCTACATATCTTCCTGATAATAATGTTGCAAGTTCTCCAGATAATAAATAAGTATTTGATACAGTTATATATACATCAACATTTTTCTTTATATATAAACTATCTACTGCTTTTTGGAACATAGGAACATTTTGAACTTCATCTAAAAATACATAAAATTGTTTTTTAGAATCCAATTGTTTATTTATATGATTATATAATTCCTTATAGCTTTCAAAATTATAGTCAGCATCCTCAAGATTTATCTTTATTATTTGATCATCTTTTATTCCACTTTCTTTTAAGTAATTTATAAATAATTCAAATAATGTTGATTTACCACATCTTCTTATTCCAGTAACGACCTTGATTAAATCTTTATTTTTAAACCTTTTTAATTGTTCAAGATATTCTGTTCTTTCTATCATAGTTTTCACCTCTGTTATAAGTATATATTAAA